>JAZSKY010000016.1:0-40288 GCA_045535095.1 Eubacteriales bacterium
CCTTATTCCACGAGTTGTGACCAACACCCTCATACAAATCACATTTTAAATTAAGATTTGTGCTTTTTAAAGCTTCTACCATTTCAATGGTATGATTTGGCGAAACAACAGTATCATTTAACCCGTGGAAAGTCCATATAGACATTTGAAGAGTTTGTGCATTTCAAGCCATACCGCCACCACAACAAGGAGCAATAGCAGCAAATAACTCAGGGTACGCCATCGCGGTATACCATGTTCCAAAGCCGCCCATACTTAAACCACAAAGATAAACCCTGTTGGTATCAACGGAGAATTTAAGTATTATTTCGTCAATAAACTTTCGAATACTTTCAATTTTAGCCACCCAAAAAGAATTGACCGGGCATTGGGGCATTATTAAAATGCAGTTGTTAAAATTGCTGTCATTTACAATTTTTGAAAAACCATGAATCAAAACTTTTTCAATATCATTTCCGCCGTTTCCCCGTTCTCCTGCACCATGAAGTTGAATTAACAAAGCGGGATGACTAGAAATATTATCGGGGATATAGGCAATATACGGGAAAATGGTTTCGTTGTTTTCTTGTCTAATTATTTTCATTCTATTCCACCTCTAAAATCATTATACCATTGCGCACGCAAAAAAGCAAGTCCCCAACAGTATAAATCTCCTTGTTTTACAGATACTAACAGTAAATTTGTAAGACAAGGAGATTTTTATATATGAAAGCAACAGGAATAGTCAGGCGAATTGACGATCTCGGACGCGTCGTTATTCCCAAGGAAATAAGAAGAACTATGCGCATAAAGGAAGGAGATCCGCTTGAGATATTTACCGACCGCGAGGGCGAGGTCATCTTCAAAAAGTATTCGCCGATAGGCGAGCTTGGCTCTATTGCGGCGCAGTACACCGAGGCTCTTTACAAGTCTTGTGGGACGAGTGTCGTCGTTTGCGACAGAGGATCGGTCATAGCATTTGCAGGCGTTTCAAGGAGAGAATACGCAGACAAGTCCATCTCGGCAGAGCTTGAAAAAATAATCGAAAAGCGCTCTCTTTACACTTGGGAGGAGGGGCGCGACAAGATCTACGTTATCCCCGACGCTGTGGGACATTTTATAAGCTGTGCAATGCCGATAATCAGCGAGGGTGACGTTGCAGGATGCGTTATCATTCTTTGCGAGGAGGGCGGAAAGAGGGCGCTTGATTTGTCTCTTGAGAAGAAGCTCGTCTCGACTGCGGCGGTCTTTTTGGGGAAGCAGATAGAGGGCTAAAACCGCCGCAAAGCGGCGCTTACGGTTTGCGAAAAAAAACAAAAAAGCCGACGAACGTCGGCTTTTTTCCTTATTTATCATTATTTGATTTTACACAAGTGCGAGGGCGGCGCCGATAACGGTGCCAAAGCGCGAGTTTTCGGGGATAATATAGTTCACGTCAAAGAGGTTATTCATATTCTCGAAAACCTGCTTTGCCTGCGGAAGTGTGGTCATATTTCCTGTGAGAACGATATTCTTTATTCCGTACTTTCTTGCCGCAAATGCCGCTATCATAGCGACCGACTCATAGATCATATTGAGAAGTCCGAGTGCGATATCGGAGGGGGTTGCGAGGTCGCTGACCTTTCCGAAGTTCGACGCGGTGAGGTCGGGCGAGAGTCCCGGGTGGATATCGTTTCTCGTTATATCGCAGACGCGAAGGTCAACCTTCGATATATCGCCCTGCTCTGCAAGCTCGACGATATTTGCGATATTATCGGTTCCGAGGAGCTTCTTCGAGAGTCCGATAAGCGTACCGCCGCCGACTCCCGTTCCGCCGAGATATTCAAAGCTTCCGTCACTCTTTGCGTGGACGATAGCAGTTCCCGTTCCCATACTTACAACAATCGCCTCATCGAGTCCCGAGAGGTAGAGTCCTCCCCTGCCGACGCAAGGAAATTCAACGAGCGTATCGCAGGGAATATTATAGAGCGGACTTGTAATATAGGTCGCGCCCACTCCCGTGAGCATTATCTTCTTGATCTGCGAGAGGTCGATTTTATTTTCGGAGGTGAACTTTCCGAACGCTCCGTATATCGAGGTAAGCTGATCCTCGGCGTGGACGAACATCGGATCTACGATCTTCTTTTCCTCGTCAAAAGCGACTATTTTAGTCGTACTTCCGCCGATATCAATACCTATAACGTACTTTTTAGACATTTTTTCTCCTTGATTATTTACCTGCGTTCTTGACGCACTTATCGAACATCATCTTACCGACGTCGTTTCCGATATTAAGCATATCCTGTGCGTTCCAGTGGTGCGCGTCGCTTCCGAGAACCTTCTGAGCGCCCGTTGCGGTATTAAACTCGGTAATGATATACTTAGAGGTGTTTACGAAATAGCAGTTTTCGATCTCCTTTGCGAGATTCTGCTGCATAAGTATAAATTTATCATTACTGAGCTGGTCAACAGCGCTGGTGAGGTTATATCCCTTGGATATTCCGCCGATGAATATGCCCATTTCAGATGCGCCGAGGTCGCTCTCGCCGTCTGTGAACTCAAGCATAAGAGCCGAGAGGTCACGGCGAAGGTCGGAAACGAAATACGTGAAAGCATCCTTATACTGTGCGGGCGCGGTTCTATCCGACTCACCCTGCATCCAGTAAAGTCCTCTGATATTGATCTGGGTATATCCGCCGTACTCGTAAAGCTCGGAAATATTACGGCTTACCTGCTCTAAAAGTCCTCTGTAAAGACCACCCGTGATATCGGTATCGTTATAGGAAAGTCCGAGGTGCTGTGCGTAAGAGGGGGAGACCCAGTTACCGAACGAGTTAGAGCCTGTCGTTCCGTTACGAATCGACGTGCCGCCGTGCGCAAACTTGATGATTCCCGCGCTTCTGCCGGTAGTTTCGTTATAATACTTGGAAAGAGCCTTTGCCATTCCGACCTCGGGGCCTATATTGTTCTCATTCGATCCAAGACCGAGCGATATTTCCTGCCAAGGCTTATCCTGGTTTATAAGCTCACGGCTACCGTCGCTGAGCTTCTGATCCTTACGCGAGTTTCCTGCATAGTGGATATAAGGAAATCCCGCTCCGCCGCTTACAAGCTCGGGCGCGAAGCTGTTGAGATACGCCGCATACTGCGCAAAGTCGGGAGAGTTATAAAACTTTGTATGTCCTACTGCGTTGGACTGTCCCGCAATGAGATAAATATCGATTATCTCGGAGGCAGGCACCTCATCGGTAGCGGGAGGATTGTCCTCTATGGGGGGCTGGGCATCACCTGCGGGGGCTTCGTCCTTAACACAGGCTACCATCGAGAGGATCATTAAAAGCGAAATAAGAAGCGCGATAATTCTTTTCATTATTTTTTTCTCCTATTTGATTATTTTTTATAATTATAACACGCCTTTTGTGTATTTGTCAATAGAGCAAGCGCGTGACAAGTGTATAATTCTGTCATAAAACTGCACTTTTCTGCTTTAAAGCGTTTTTTCGTATTGACAAAGCGCGCGAAAAAGTGGTATTTTGGGCAGAACTGTACAAAAAGCAGCTCTGACAAATCAAACGAAAAAGCCGAAAGGCAAGCGGAGGCTATTATGGCAAACATCAACATTCCCCGCCCTGAGCATCCTAATCCCCAGTGGGAGAGAAAAAAGTGGGTAAATCTCAACGGCGAGTGGCTTTTTGAGATAGATCACGGCGCAAGCGGTGAGCAGAGAGGTCTGCAGAATGCGGACACGCTCTCTGACAGGATAATCGTCCCCTTCTGCCCTGAATCGAAGCTTTCGGGCGTTGAATACACCGACTTTATGCTCCGCGTATGGTACAAGAAAACTATAACTGTCAGTGAGAGCGATCTTGACGGAAACCGCATCATTTTCCACATTGGAGCGGCAGATTTTGAAACGAAGGTATGGGTAAACGGAGTCCTTGCAGGACTTCCCCACTACGGCGGATACACCTCGTTTGAATACGATATTACAAAGCTTTTAAAGGTTGGCGACAACCTTATCACGATCTCCTGCTACGACGACACACGCTCTCCTATGAAGCCGCGCGGAAAGCAGTCTGAGGAGTTCGTATCGAGAGGCTGTGACTACACGAGAAATACGGGAATATGGCAGACCGTCTGGTATGAGATAGTTCCCGAAAATTACCTTAAATACGCCAAAATTATGCCCGATCTCGCGAGCGCTTCGGTCTTTATAGACGCAGAGCTTTGCGGTGTAGCTCGGACGGCGGTTTTTAGCGTCAAAGTTGAGTCCGCCGGTGAGTCCGCCTGCCTTGATGATCTCGTACATACACATCGTGGTCTCGTAAATATTGTAGGGGAACTCGTCGGTATCCCAGCCGAGGAGATAGTCTCCCTGGTTAGCGTCAACCGAGCCGAGCATTCCGTTAATAGCAGAAACGCGCAGGTCGTGCTGGAAGGTGTGTCCTGCGAGTGTTGCGTGGTTTGCCTCGATATTCATCTTGAAATCCTTATCGAGACCGTACTTGCGAACGAATCCGATCGCGGTTGCCGCGTCGAAATCGTACTGATGCTTCATCGGCTCCTTCGGCTTGGGCTCGATGTAAAAATCACCGGTAAATCCGATAGATCTGCCGTATTTTACCGCCATTCTCATAAGGCGCGCGATGTTTTCTTCTTCAAATTTAACGTCGGTATTGAGGAGAGTTTCGTATCCTTCTCTGCCGCCCCAGAAAACGTATCCCTTTCCGCCGAGCTTGACGGTCAGCGTTGACAGCCGTCCCTACACGCTCGGCGTGGGCGACGCTCTGCTTATCTTTCCCAACCAGCTTCACAAGATAGAATCGACAAGCAGCAGTCACCTTCTCTGCATCTTCTCGGGCGACCTCGTTCAGGCGTACTCCTCAAAGACCGAAAAGAAGATACCCGAAAACAGTCTTTTCAGACCCGACCCTTATCTTATCCGCGCGCTTGACTCTCTACCTACCGAGTCAAGAAGCTTTTACAAGAAGGGTGTTCTCTACTCTATGTGCGCAGAATTTGACGCGGGAGCTACCTACACCACGCGCGAGTCGGTACAGAGCGATCTTCTTTCGAAGATATTTTCCTTTATTGAAAGAAACTACGACAAGGAATGCTCGCTTATTGCCCTTTCGCGTGAGCTTGGCTACGACTACGCCTATCTTTCGAGATATTTTAAGCGCGCCACCGGTCTTTCCTTTATAGAATATCTCGGTCAGTACAGACTGAGTCACGCGTGCAGACTGCTTGAAAACTCCGATCTCTCGGTGCTGAGATGCGCGCTCGGAAGCGGTTTTACCTCTCTGCGCAGCTTCAACAGAAACTTCAAAAACAGATACTCGATGACTCCCCAGCAGTACCGCGCGCGAGTTCTGACCGACGAAAAAAGCAAAATATCGCAAAAAAGTGAAAAAAATCTTTAAAAAACCCTTGACAAACAGGGGAAGGTGTGCTACAATACACCAGTACAAAGAAGAAGAGCGCTCCGCTCTCACCCACCGACGAGTGTCAGGAAGGGTTAATACACAAAGGTAAATGCAGGTCTTTTGCGACCTCTGCGTCTATCCTTATGCGTGTGCGGAGAATCTTCTTTCGCACATTTTTTATTTTAAGCTTGGAGGTGCTTTTCCATCAAGACGACAAGTCAGAAAGAACATCTGGTAAACGAAGAGATCTTCGAAGAGGGCTTCGCAGAGTCCACCGAGTTAAGAGTTATCGGCGAGGACGGCGAGCAGTTCGGAATACTTACCGCAATAAGCGCGCTCAACTCGGCGTATGACAAGGGACTCGATCTCGTACTCATCGCTCCGCAGAGCACGCCCCCCGTTGCAAGAATCATGGACTACGGAAAGTTCAGATTTGAGCGTGAAAAGAAGAAAAAAGAAGCAAAGAAGAATCAGCAGAAGGTCGAGATCAAGGAGGTTCAGCTCTCCTGCAAGATCGAGCAGAACGACTTCAACACCAAGGTGAACAACGCGAAGAGATTCCTCACTGCAGGAAACAAGGTAAAGGTTCTCGTTGTGTTCAAGGGACGCCAGATGGCGCACCAGGAAGTCGGTCTCCATCTTATCGAGCAGTTTGAAGCAGCTCTTGCGGATCTTGGCGCGGCAGACAAGCGCCCTGCTATGGAGGGTCGCTCGATGACGCTTCTCATCTCTCCCGTAAAGCCTTCAAATAAAAATCAGTCACAAAAACAATAATTTAAGGATAAATCGAAAGGAAACACAATCATGAAAGTAAAGTCGCATCGCGCTTCCGCTAAGAGATTCTCTCTTACCAAGAGCGGAAAAGTAAAGATCAACCATTCCCACCATCGCCACAATCTCGGACTCAAGTCCCAGAAGCGCAAGAGACATCTTCGCACCGGCACCACCCTTCACAAGTCTATGGCTCCTACCGTAAGAGCTATGATTCTGAAGTAAGATTTGATCATAACATTAAGGAGGATATAGAAAATGGCAAGAATTAAGGGCGCTATGATGACGCGCAAGAGAAGAAACAAGATGCTCAAGCTCGCTAAGGGCTACTGGGGCGCAAAGAGCAAGCACTTCAAGATGGCTAAGCACGCCGCAATGAAGAGCGGTAACTACGCTTACATCGGAAGAAAGCAGAAGAAGAGAGACTTCCGCGCACTCTGGATCACCAGAATCTCTGCTCAGGCAAAGGTTTGCGGAATCAATTACAGCCGTCTTATGTGCGGACTCAAGAAGGCAGGCATCAACCTCAACAGAAAGATGCTCGCTGAGCTTGCAGTAAACGACAAAGAGGCATTCGCTGCACTCGTAGAAAAGGCAAAGGCAGCATTATAATTTCACAAAAACAAAAACCCGCGTGTGCGGGTTTTTGTTGTATTTTTCTTACGAAAGGAGAATACTTATGACCTCTATCACCTCAAGAAATAACCGTCTCATAATAGATACGGCGAAGCTTTCGAGCAGGAAATACAGAGAGGAAAACGGTCTGTTTTACTTCGAGGGAAGAAAGCTTCTCGAGGAGGCACTTGCAAACAACGTGCCTATCGTACGCGTTTTCCTCACCGAAAAAAACGCCTGTCTTGCGTCCTCTCTGCCTGACGGGATCGAGAAATATCTCGTCTCGGATGAGGTTTACAGCAAATTAAGTGAAGAAAAATCGCCCGAAGGCGTATTTTCTGTGGCAAAACATCTTGACAGTTTGCATATTTTTGCTACAATATATAATGGACTTAAATGTGAGCGGTGCTTTGCCGCCGTTTCGGTGCGCGATCCGGGCAATCTCGGAACGCTTATGCGTACCGCCGCCGCGCTCGGCATCGAGCGTCTCATACTCAGCTCGGACTGCGCTGACATTTACAGTCCGAAAACGCTTCGCGCTTCTATGGGCGCGCTTTTCCGCATTAAAACGGTAAGATGCTCTGACACTCCGTCAACACTTGCCGCCCTTCCCGAAAACGGCATTATCCCGATCGCGGCCTGCCTTTCGGACAAGGCGGGTGTGCTTGGAGTCTCGAGTCTTCCCGAAAACGTTTGCTTCGTTGTCGGCAACGAGGGACACGGACTTGACAGTGACGTGATAAGCGCCTGCGCGGGCGGAGAGATGATAATCCCAATGACGAGCGGAGCTGAATCGCTCAACGTCTCGTCTGCCGCGTCCATTCTCCTCTGGGAGGACTTCAGACGCAGACTCTGACACACACTTTTTCAGGGAGGCTAAAAATGTCCGATATACTTTTATGGATATGGCTCAGCACTAAGGTACCTTGCGGATCGTCGCACGCCGACCTTCTTATGAAAAGCTTCAACGGTAGCGCAGAGGATATATACGCCGCTTCGTCTGACGAGATTCTCGAAAAGACCGAGACTCTTCCCTCTCAGATAATCGAGTCGCTTAGCGACAAAAATCTCACCGAGGCGGAAAAGATACTCGACTGGTGTACTAAAAACAACGTCGGACTTCTTGCGTATAACAGCAAGTTCTATCCGCAAAGACTCAGAAGCGTTGAAAAGGCGCCTCTGCTTCTCTATTACAAGGGACGTCTCGTCGACTTTGACGACAACGCCTGCGTCGCGATGGTAGGAACGAGAAGAATGACCGAATACGGAAAGCGCGAGGCGTACAAAATAGCAAGAGACTTGACTCTTGGCGGCGCGATAGTCGTCAGCGGAATGGCTCGCGGAATTGACACGACGTCACACCGCGGAGCGCTTGACGGCGGCGGATATACCGTGGCAGTCCTCGGATGCGGAATCGACAGAGCGTATCCTCCTGAAAACGATTACCTGATGAGCGAGATCATACGCACGGGTCTCGTTATCACGGAATACAGTCCGTTTACTCCTCCCGTCGGATCGAATTTTCCGAACAGAAACAGAATAATCAGCGGACTTTCGCTCGGCACACTCGTTGTCGAGGCGGACGCAAAGAGCGGCGCTATGATAACCGCGCGTCTTGCCGAAAAGCAGGGGCGCGACATCTTCTCGCTCCCCGGAAACGTGGGCGAGCTGAACAGCGTAGGCCCTAACCGTCTGCTCAAAAAGGGCGCAAAGGTAGTCACAGGCGCGATAGACGTGCTTGAAGAATACGAATATCTTTATCCGCATAGAATACGAATTGAAAACCTTCCCGTTTTCATACCGAAATTCATCCCGAAAAGCTCGAAATTCGAGCCAAAGGAGGGCGCGGAAAAGGTAGAAAGCGCCAAAAAGCCGACTCGCGAAAAGGTGGCAAAGAAGGTTTCCCGAGCATCTGTTGAGATGCCCGAGACACCCGAGGTGAAAAGGCCTGCGCGCGACACGTCGAAGCTCAGCGAAAACGAAAAGAAGTTCTATTCCCTCTTCCCCGACAGCGGCACCGTCAGTGCCGACGAGCTTTCACGCTCGGGATTTTCGGTGGGTGTAGTTCTCCAAAACCTCACAATGCTTGAAATCAAGGGATTTATAAAGGCCGCTCCCGGCGGTGTTTACACTAAGACCTGAAAATAAACGATACCAAAATTCTTACTACGAAAGGCAAAAACTGATATGGCAAATCTTGTAATCGTTGAGTCTCCCTCCAAGGCGGCTACGATAAAAAATTATCTCGGTTCAAACTACAAGGTCCTCGCCTCCTACGGACACGTCCGCGATCTTCCCAAGAGCTCGCTCGGCGTTGACGTTGACGGCGGCTTTGAGGCACACTATATAAATATCCGCGGAAAGGGAGACCTTATTAAAGAGCTTCGCAAGGAAGTCAAGAATGCAAATAAGGTATTTCTCGCAACCGACGCAGACCGCGAGGGTGAGGCTATTTCCTGGCACCTTGCGGCAACTCTCGGTATTCCGCTCAAGGATACAAGGCGCGTAACCTTCAACGAGATCACCAAGAACGCTATCAAGGAGGCTATCAAGAAGCCCCGCGAGATAGATATGGAGCTCGTTAACTCCCAGCAGGCGCGCCGTATCCTCGACAGAATCGTTGGATACAAGCTCAGTCCCTTCCTCTGGAAGGTGGTACGCAGCGGACTTTCCGCAGGACGCGTACAGTCTGTGGCTACCCGTATAATCGTTGAGCGCGAGGCTCAGATAAGCGCGTTTATTCCCGAGGAATACTGGACTATAAGCGCAACCCACACCGCCAAAAACGGAATGACCTTCCGCTCCAAATATTACGGAAAAGGCGAAAGCAAGGCGGAGATCACCACCAAGGAGGACGCAGAGGCGATCCTTTGCGAGCTTTACGGAAAGGATTTCGTAGTATCCGATCTCAGGCGCTCGATCAAGAAGAAGAATCCCCTTCCGCCCTTCACCACCTCCTCTATGCAGCAGGAGGCTTACAAGAAGTTCGGCTTCCAGGCACAGCGCATAATGCGTATCGCGCAGGAGCTTTACGAGGGTGTTTCGATAGGCAGCGAGAACGGCGGTATGACCGGTCTTATTACCTATATGCGTACAGACTCGCTCCGTATCGCTGACGAGGCAAGAGACGCGGCAAAGCAGTTCATTCTTGACAACTATTCAAAGGACTACTATCCCTCGACTCCCAGAGTTTACAAGTCGAAGGGCTCGGCGCAGGACGCTCACGAGGCGATCAGACCTACGAGCGTATTCATCACACCCGATTCGATCAAAAAGTACCTTTCTGCAGATCAGTACAAGCTTTACAGACTTATCTGGGAGCGCTTCGTAGCGAGCCAGATGGCGTCCGCAGAGCTTGACACTGTAAACGCAGACATCTCGTGCGGAGAGCATACCTTCAAGGCGAGCGGCTCTGCTATACATTTCAAGGGATACCTCACCATTTACGACGATCTTTCGTCCGAAAAGGAGCCTACCCTTCCCGACATTTCCGAGAAGGAGATCCTCCCCACCGAAATTCCTGCTCCCGAGCAGCATTTCACCGAGCCGCCTGCAAGATTCAACGAGGGCTCGCTCATCAAGTTCCTTGAGGAAAAGGGCATCGGCCGTCCCTCGACCTACGCGCAGATAATCACCACTATCGTTTCGCGCGGATACGTCAAGAGAGACGCAAAGGCGCTCGTTCCCACACAGCTCGGAGAGGTCACGACCAAAATAATGATCGAGAATTTCCCCGAGATCATCGACTACAAGTTCACCGCTGAAATGGAGGACTCGCTCGACAGCATCGCTGACGGCAAGGACTCTATGGACGGCGTTCTCTCCAAATTCTACGTTTCCTTCAAGGACCGACTCGAGGTTGCAGAGGGCAGCGTAAAGCGCAGTGAGATCGAGGTTCCCACCGAGGAGACCGATATCATCTGCGAAAAGTGTGGCAGACGCATGATAGCAAAATCGGGACGATTTGGCCGTTTCGCCGCTTGTCCCAACTATCCCGAGTGCAAGAACACCATCAGAATCGACAAGAACAACGCGCCTATCGTCAAGCAGGTATCCGAGCCCAAGGAGGCGGGAATCACCTGCGAGAAGTGCGCAAGTCCTATGGTAATAAGAAGCGGCGCTTACGGAAGCTTCTACGCTTGCTCGAACTATCCGAAGTGCAGACACACCCTTCCCATTAAGAACGAAATAGGCGTAAAATGCCCCAACTGCGGTGGCGAGGTGCTCTCGCGCCGCTCGAAGAGCAAGACGGTATTTTACAGCTGTGAGAATTATCCCAAGTGTAATTTCTCGTCCTGGGATATGCCCACGAATGAAAAATGCCCCGACTGCTCGAGCATGCTTATGAAGAAAAAGGGCAAGGGTATGCTCGTATGCTCAAATGAAAAATGCTCCTTCAAAAAAGAAGGCGAAAGCGATAACAATGGAAACTAAAAAAATAAAGGTTATCGGTGCAGGTCTTGCAGGCTGTGAAGCCGCTTGGCAGGCAGCCGAGATGGGCGTAAAGGTAACTCTTTGCGAAATGAAGCCAAAAAAATTCACGCCTGCTCATTCAAGCGAGAACTTTTGCGAGCTCGTTTGCTCAAATTCGCTTCGTTCAAATCAGATAACTAACGCGGTCGGACTCCTCAAGGAGGAGCTTGATATATTCTCCTCGCTTATAATGGAGTCGGCTCACCGCTCCGCGGTGCCCGCAGGTGCGGCTCTTGCGGTTGACAGAGATGAATTTTCGTCCTATATCACCGAAAAGATCAAAAATCACCCGAATATTACGGTAGTTTGCGATGAGATCACAGAGATTTGTGACGACGAGATAACCGTTATTGCGACGGGTCCTCTTACATCGGACGCATTTTCAAAATACATCGGAGAGATGATCGGCGAGAGTCAGCTTCACTTTTTTGATGCCGCCGCGCCGATAGTCGAGGCGTCCTCGATAGATATGTCGAAGGCATTTTTAGCCTCTCGCTACGGCAAGGGTGAGGCGTGCTACATCAACTGCCCGATGAACGAAAGCGAGTACAGCGCCTTCTACGAGGCTCTTATCTCGGCAGAGGAAGCTCCCCTTCACGACTTTGACAAGGAGTCGCAGAAGGATCTTACCGTTTTCGAGGGCTGTATGCCGGTCGAGGTAATGGCAAAGCGAGGCAGAGAGACTCTTCTCTACGGTCCGCTGAAGCCTGTCGGACTCCCCTGCCCCGATACGGGAAAGGACGCTTACGCGGTAGTTCAGCTCCGTCAGGAGAATCTTGAAAAGACCGCTTACAACCTCGTGGGATTTCAGACGCATCTGACGTTCCCTGCGCAGAAGAGAGTTTTTTCAATGATCCCCGGACTTGAAAACGCAACCTTCTTGCGCTACGGAGTTATGCACAGAAACACCTTTATAAATTCGCCGAAGATACTCGGAGATTCCTATCAGATGAAGGACAGACCGGGCGTATTCTTCGCAGGACAGATGACAGGCGTTGAGGGTTACCTTGAGTCGTGCGCTTCGGGACTTGTGGCAGGAATTGCCGCCGCGTCAAAGGCACTCGGCAGAGATATTCCCGTATTCCCTTCGGTCACCGCGACCGGATCGCTTGCTGCTTACGTCAAAAACGGAGGCACGTCCGATTTCCAGCCGATGAACGTGAATTTCGGCATAATTCCCACACTTGAAAAGAAAGTAAAAGGCGGAAAAGCGGCGAGAAACACCGCGCTTTCCGAAAGAGCCATCACAGCCGCGCGCGAGTTTAAGGAGATCCTTGACAAGGCGTGCGACGCAGACAAGGTCTGACACAGTGAAAAGGAGATAATTTTATGAAGATCATTCTTGACGCAATGGGCGGAGATTTCGCTCCCGACATAGTAGTTGAAGGAGCAGCCCTCGTAAGAAAAGAAATGAATCACGAGATCATTCTCGTTGGCGACGAGACGAAGATCCGTCTTGCAGCAGGCAGAACAGGTGTTGATCTTTCCGATCCCGGAATACAGATCGTACACTGCACTCAGGTAGTATCAATGGAGGATGCGCCTCTCAGCGTACGCGAGAAGGCAGACTCTTCGCTCCGCGTAGGCTTTAAGCTCCTTAAGGACGGTGTGGGCGACGCATTCGTCAGCGCAGGAAATACGGGAGCGCTTCACGCAGGCTCTACCCTTTACGTTCACAGAATAAAGGGTGTTCTCCGCTCTGCTATTGCAACCATTCTTCCCCTTGAAAAGCCCGTTCTTCTCATTGACTCGGGCGCAAATGCAACCGTTGATGCCGCGCATCTCTATCAGTTTGCGATCATGGGCTCGATATATATGGAGAGAATTTTCGGTATCGCACGTCCGACCGTCGGACTGCTCAATATCGGAACGGAGTCCAAAAAGGGTACTCCTATGCACGTTGAGGCGTACGAGATACTCAGACAGTCTGATATAATCAATTTCATCGGCAACGTTGAAGGAAAAGAGGTTCCCTTCGGCAAGTGCGACATTCTCGTAACCGACGGATTTACCGGTAACGTTCTTCTCAAGACTATCGAGGGAATGGGATCCTTCTTTGCAGGAAAGCTCAAGACCATGTTCAAGGCAAATCCCGTCTCGATGATGTCGGCAGTCCTCGTCAAAAAGCAGATAGACGAGCTGAAAAACAGCTTTGATGCTTCCGAATACGGCGGAGCGCCCTTCCTCGGCATCTCCCGTCCCGTAATCAAGGCTCACGGAAGCTCGGACGCAAAGGCTATCAAAAATGCGGTAAAGCAGGCAGTTTTCTATCATAACACGGGAATTATCCGCGATATTTCGAAAAATTGCGAGCTTCCCGAGGGTGTTACCGTAACGAGACCTCGTCCCAACGCCGCAAGAAGCACTCCCAAAGCGGAGGAGACAAAGCCCGCTACCGAAAGCACAGAAAACAAAGAGGAAAACAAGTAAAGACACAAAGCGAAAGGTATCCCTTTAAAAATGAATCACGAACAAGTTTTACAGCTTGAAAAAAATATCGGCTATACCTTTAAAAACAAAGAGCTTCTTTTTCACGCGCTGACTCACTCGTCATATTCTAACGAGGAGAAGTCAAAGGGCAGAAGCATCGGCTCGAACGAGCGAATGGAGTTTCTCGGAGACGCAGTTCTTTCGATAATCGTCAGCACATATCTTTTTGACGAGCTTTCAAACGAGCAGGAGGGCGAGCTTTCAAAGATACGCTCTACCGTCGTTTGCGAGAAGGCGCTTGCATCGCTGGCTACCGAGATCGACCTCGGAAAATATCTTTTCCTCGGTCACGGCGAGGAGATAAACCGCGGAAGAGAGCGCCCGTCCATTCTTTCGGACGCTTACGAGGCTCTTCTTGCCGCAATATATCTCGATTCGGGCATTGACGAGGTAAAAAGCTTCCTTATGCCATACGTCAAAAAGCTCACCGAAAAGACTCTTCGCGAGCATTCGTCCACAGACTACAAGACCAAGCTTCAGCAGATAGTTCAGCAGAAGCCGGGCGAGGAGCTTGTTTACGTTATCGTTTCGGAGGACGGTCCGCCCCACAGAAAGGTGTTCACCACCGAGGCGCGTCTCAATGACAGCAACGTACTCGGAAGAGGCTCGGGATCGAGCAAGCGCGAGGCAGAACAGAACGCCGCAAGAGATGCTCTCAAATTCTTCGGATTTGACGGAGAATAGTTAGTTTTTAAGGAAGTTATCTTAAAAAATGAAACACATAAACATTCCCGTTTTCGTGCCGCATCTCGGTTGCCCTAACGACTGCGTTTTCTGCAACCAGCGAAAGATCACGGGACACGACGATTTTTCTATCGAAAAAGCAAAAAAAGAGATAGAGACGGTAGTAAATTCGCTTGACACAAGCCGCGAGGAGGCGGAAATCGCCTTCTTCGGCGGTAGCTTTACCGGTATTGAGCGTCCGCTTATGGAAAGTCTTTTATCTATGGCGGAGTCATTCTGCCGCAAGAGTAAGGTAAAGGGCATCCGCCTTTCAACAAGACCTGACTATATTAGCGGCGAAATTCTCGAAATTCTTTCAAAATATCCGGTAAAAACCATCGAGCTTGGTATTCAGAGTCTCTCTGACGACGTGCTTATCGCTTCAAAGCGAGGACATACGGCTGATGACTCTATAAGAGCTATGCGAGAGGTAAAAGAGGCCGGCTTTGAGCTTATCGGTCAGATGATGGTAGGACTTCCCCTCTCCACTCCCGAAAAGGAGCTTTACACTCTGCAGGAGATATGCCGCGCAGGCGCTGACGGAGTGAGAATTTATCCGACGGTAGTCTTTTACAAGACCGAGCTTTACGATATGGCGCTATGCGGCCACTACTCGCCGATAACTCCCGAGGAGGCGTCAATTCGGGTTGCAGACCTTCTCTACCTTGCAAACAAAGAGAGAGTCCCCGTAATTCGCGTTGGACTTTGCGAGAGCGATTCGCTCCACACATCTGACGGCATTTTCTCGGGCGCATTCCACCCCGCACTCGGAGAAATGTGCATTTCGGCATTCTTTTTAAAGCTTTTCTGCGAGCATCTTGACACGCTCGGTGACGTCTGCGGCAAGGATCTCACCGTATTTGTGGCAAAAAATATGCTTTCAAAGGCTATCGGTCAGAAAAAAACGAACGTTTATAAAATCAAGGAAAAATATTCTTTTTCGGGGGTAAGCATCAAGACGGACGCCTCCCTTTCGGAATACGAATTTAAAATAAAACTAAGTTAAGATCACATAGGAGAAAACAAATGCGACTTTTATCGCTTGAGCTTCACGGCTTCAAATCGTTCCCTCAGAGAACGAAGATTAAAATCGACCCCGGTATGACTATAATTGTCGGTCCTAACGGAAGCGGTAAATCCAACATCTCGGACGCAGTAAAATGGGTTCTTGGTGAGCTTTCCTCTAAAAACATAAGAGGAACGAAGATGGAGGACGTTATCTTCGGAGGTACCGAGCATCGTCCTGCTATGGGCTTTGCCGAGGTATCTATGACTATCGACAACCGCGGTGAAAACAGAATAAACTCGGAGTTTGACGAGATCACCGTCACACGCCGTTATTTCCGTACGGGCGACAGCCAGTATCTTATAAACAACAAGCAGGTACGTCTCCGCGACATCGCCGAAATGTTTATGAATACGGGTATCGGTAAGACCGGATATTCTATAATCGGTCAGGGTAAGATTGCAGAGATCATCTCGCAAAAGAGTGACGACCGCCGCATCATATTCGAGGAGGCGGCTGGTATCTCGAAATACCGCATCAAGAAGGCGGAGAGCGAAAAGCGTCTTTCTGAGGCGGAGGACAACCTCACCCGTCTTAACGACATAGTTTCGCATCACGCGCGCAGACTCCCTCACCTTGAAAGAGACAGCGCAAAGGCGAGAGCATATCTTGAAATATACGAGAAGAAAAAGGCGCTCGATATTTCAATTTCGGTTTACGATATTGACAAAATCCTCGAAAGCTCCGAGCAGAATGAAAAGGAACTCGTTGTATCGAGAAACGAGCTTGAGATCGCAGACAACACGCTTGCTGCACTTGAAAAGCGCGGCGAGCAGCTCGCAGAGTCGCAGATGGAAAAGCGCATAGAGTTTGAGCAGGTCAGAACGAAGCTCCTTGAACAGGAGAGAGAAAAGAACCGTCTCGAGACCAGCCTTACCCTTGCGGGAAACAACAAGGAAAACGCGGCAGGCGCTCTTTCGGAGAGTGCGGCGAACACCGAGTCCACGAGAGCAAAGCTTGAAATAGCATACGGCGAGGCCTCCCGTCTTGCCGAAAGCAAGGCAGAGATCGAGGAGCAGTACGAAAAGGCTAATGCTGATTTCGAGGAGAAATCTGCCCTTCTCGACTCGGCAAGAGAAAACGTAAACAACCTGCAAAGCTCGCTTGACTCTCTCGAGGAGCAGCGCTTTGAGTTTGAAAACGAGTACACCGAGCTTCGAGTTGCTTATTCGGCATTCGGAGCAACGTCCGACTCGAGCGTCACCCACACGGCAGAGCTTGAGGGTGATATGGCAAAGGCAGTCGACGAGAGAAACGCCCTTCTTAGCGAGATAGAAAGCGGAGAAGCGTCCCTCAAAAACTACACCGAAAAGGCTGAAGGACTCAAAAAAGAGAGAGCAGCTCTCACCGAGGAGCTTGAAAAGCTCGCACAGGAGTCTGACGAGATACGCGCGAGCATCGAGGGCGAAAACGCAAATGCGGCGGCTTGCCGTCAGAAGGCGGACGCGCTTCGCAGAATGGACGAGCATTTCGACGGCTATCAGCGCTCTGTCAAGGCAGTCGCAGAGGCAGGCGCGAGAGGCGAGGTAAAGGGCGTTATCGGTCCTGTATCCAAGCAGATAAGCGTTAAGAGAGAGCTTACCCTCGCTATCGAGACCGCTCTCGGCGCAAATATTCAGAACATAATAGTAGAAAACGAGGAGTCGGCAAAGGCGGCTATCGAATATCTCAAGCGTGAGAATGCAGGTCGCGCGACCTTCTATCCGCTCACCTCTATAAAGCCCCAGAAGCTTACTGCAGATTTTGCTACCCTCAAGAAGAGCCGCGGATACGTCGGTATAGCAGACGAGCTTGTAAGCTGTGACGCAAAGTGCAAGTCGGTAATCTCCTATCTTCTCGGAAGAACGGTCGTTTTCGACACACTTGACAATGCGTCCTACACCGCAAAGGCTCTCGGATACAGCGTAAGAATAGTTACGCTTGACGGTCAGCTTATAAACGCGGGCGGATCGTTCACCGGCGGTGCTGCAAAGCGCGACAGCGGAATACTCACGAGAGGTCTTGACATTGCAAAGCTCGACGAGGAGGAAAAGAAGTCGCTTGCGCGTGCTGAAAAGCTTCGCGGCGAATTTGAGAACGTAAAGTCCCGCTCGGACGAGATAAACTACTCTATCGAGAACAATTCGGGCAGCGCTTCTATGATCGCATCTCTCATCAGCGCAGGCGAGGCGTCTATCTCGCTCCGCGAGAGATCGCTCTCCGAAATTGACGCGAGAATTGCCGAAATTGCCGGCAAGCTCGGTGAAATTGAGAAGGAAAGAAACGCGAGAAGCGCAAAGGCTCTTGAAATGAAAAACAGAATCGAGGAGCTTTCCACCCTCATTTCTGATGCTGATAAGGGTCTTGCCGATCTCGAAAACAGTATAAAGGAAGCAAACAGCGAGATAGCAAAGCTCGCAAGCGAGAAGAACGAGCTTCTCGTTATCGCATCTGTCAAGGGCAAGGAGCTTGAAAACGCAGAAATGCGTCTTGAACAGAATGCACTCCTTATCGAGTCGCTGAAGAAGGACATCAGCGATATCGAGGTACGCTCTCACGAGATAAGCTCGAGAATCAAGGAGCTTGAAGAAGAGGCGATATCCACAAAAGAAGAAATTGCTCTTGCCGACAAGAAGCTTAGTGAGCTTGAGGAGCTTCTCACAAAGCTCTCCGAGGACGGCGAGGACTACGAAAAGGAGATCGCACTCAACCGTACGGCAGTCAAGGAAAAGTCTCACGAGAGAGAGCTTGTATTTATGACTCTCACCCGTCTCGAGGCGGCTTCCGAGCGTATCAGAGAGGAAAAGGAGCGTCTCACCAACCGTCTTTGGGACGATTACAACCTTTCCTATGCGGACGCCTCTGTGCTTGACTATCCTAAGACCGACAGCGAAAACCGCGCCACTATGGTCGCAGAGCAGAACATTCTCCACACGAGAATCAAGGAGCTTGGCAACGTCAACGTGGGCGCTATCGAGGAATATACTGCAGTCAAGAAGGAATATGACTTTATGTCAGGTCAGATAGACGACCTGCGCAAGGCAAAGGAGGACTGCATGCAGGTAATTGCCCGTCTCGAAAAGGAGATGCGCGGCAAGTTCTCCGAAACCTTTGAGAAGATCAACGAAAACTTCGGCAAGGTATTTAGGGACCTCTTCGGCGGCGGTAGCGCATCGCTTACCCTCACCGATCCCGACAATCTGCTCACGAGCGGAATTGACATAAACGTTGCGCCTCCCGGAAAGAAGATACATAATCTTCGTCAGCTTTCGGGCGGTGAGCAGTCCTTTATCGCGGTAGCTATCTACTTTGCGATAATTATGATCAATCCCCCGCCCTTCTGTCTGCTTGACGAGATCGAGTCTGCACTCGACGACGTCAACGTAACGAGATTTGCAAACTATGCAAAGCAGTTCTCGGACAAGGTACAGTTCATAATAATCACCCACAGACGAGGCACTATGGAGGCGGCAGACGAAATGTACGGCGTTACTATGCAGGAGCGCGGCGTTTCTCAGCTTCTCTCGGTCAACCTCAGCGAAATTGAAAAGAAACTCGGAGTCAAACTGTAATGGGATTTTTTGAAAAATTAAAAAGCGGACTTTCCAAGACTAAAAGCTCGGCGTTTTCGGGCATTACCTCGATCTTCCGCCGCGGCGTGGACGAGGATACCCTAGAGGAGCTTGAGGAAATGCTCATCTGTGCGGACGTCGGTATGGATTCTACCGAGGTCATAATGGAGAAGCTCCGCGAGAAGATCAAGGAAGAAAAGATCAGAGAGAGCGAGGAGGCAAATGCCGCGCTCAAGGAGATCCTTCTTGAAATGATCGGCGAGAAGGAGGAGATGAAGCTCGAAACGAAGCCCTCCGTAATTCTCGTTATCGGAGTCAACGGAGTTGGCAAGACCACCTCTATTGCAAAGCTTGCAAACCTCTACAAGTCCGAGGGCAAGTCGGTGCTTCTCGCGGCAGGCGACACCTTCCGCGCAGGCGCTATCGAGCAGCTCTCTATTTGGGCGGACCGAGCAGGCGTACAGATCGTAAAATCGTCCGAGGGATCCGATCCTGCGGCGGTCGTTTACGATGCGGCGGCAGCGGCTCAGAAGCGCGGCACTGACGTGCTTATTATTGACACCGCGGGCCGTCTCCACAACAAAAAGAACCTTATGAACGAGCTTTCCAAGATAAACAGAGTTATCGACAAGCAGCTTCCCGGCGCATCGAGGGAGACTCTTCTCGTTCTCGACTCAACCACCGGTCAGAACGCGGTAAATCAGGCGAAGGAGTTCAGAAACACCTCCGAAATTACCGGTCTCGTTCTCACGAAGCTTGACGGTACCGCAAAGGGTGGAATCGTGTTCTCTATCAAGAACGAGCTTGGTATTCCTGTCAAGTTTATCGGAGTCGGCGAGCAGATAGACGATCTCCATCACTTTGAGCCGAGCGATTTCGTAAACGCACTTTTTGAATAAAATCCCCGAAAGGACGTATCAAAATGAAGGTCGTTCTCGCATCGAGAAACAAGCACAAGATCGGTGAGATCAAGGAAATTTACAAAAATATAACGGGAAAAGAGCTTGATATCCTCTCGCTCGACGACATAGGATACTACGGAGAGATCGAGGAAAACGGCGAAAGCTTCGAGGAAAACTCGCGCATCAAGGCGTCAGTCCCTGCCGGGCTCGGATATATCGGTCTCGCTGACGACAGCGGACTTTCGGTCGATGCCCTCGGCGGTGCGCCCGGCATATATTCGGCGAGATATTCGGGCGAGGACTGTAACTACGCAAAGAACAACGAAAAGCTCCTCTCCGAGCTTGACGGCGTAGAGGACAGAAGCGCGAAATTCGTTTGCGTATTCTGTGCGGTCGGTCCTGACGGAAGGACTCTGACTCTTCGCGGCGAGTGTCACGGAACTATCGCAAAAGAGCTTTGCGGAAGCGGCGGCTTTGGCTACGATCCCCTTTTTATCTGCGAAAAAAACGGCAAGACCTTTGGAGAACTGTCCTCTGAGGAGAAGAACAAAATAAGTCACCGCGCAGTTGCACTTGACAGACTTATCCCACAGTTATCGGATTTTTTAAACAGCTATAATTAAAGGAAATAAAATTATGACGAGCAAACAAAGAGCATATCTCCGCTCGCTTGCTATGACCGAAAACGTAATTTTTCAGGTCGGCAAGGGCGGAATCAACGAAAATATGATAAAGCAGATCTCTGACGCGCTTGAGGCGAGAGAGCTTATAAAGCTCAGAGTTCTCCAGAACTGCGAGTCCACCTCGCGTGAGGCGGCAGAGGTACTCTCTCGCGCTACCTCGTCCGAGGTAGTCGGAGTAGTCGGAAGCACCTTCGTGCTTTACAGAGAGTCTGAAAAGCACAAGAAGATCGAGCTTCCCAAGGCAAGAAAATGAGCCGACTCGGTATTTTCGGCGGAACGTTTTCTCCGCCGCACGTCGGACATATCTCGGCAGCTACGGCATTTCTTGGCGAGGTCGGTCTTGACAGACTTCTTATAATACCCACGTTCATTCCTCCGCACAAGGAGATGCACAAGATAGATCCATCGCACCGTCTGAATATGACGAAAATAGCATTTTCGGGTATGGACGAAAGAGTTGAGGTCTCCGCTTTCGAGCTTGAAAAGGAGGGCGTCAGCTACACATTTGAAACGCTTGAGCATTTCAGCGCCCCCGACACAGAGCTTTTCTTCCTCTGCGGAACAGATATGTTTTTAACACTCGACGAGTGGAAGAATCCCTCGCGTATTTTTGAGCTTGCCACCATCGTCCTTGCACTTCGCGAGAACGCAGACGAGTCTCTTTTATGCAAAATAGAGGCGGCGAAGAAATATTTCGAGGAAAAATACTCGGCAAGGATAATAATTCTTGAAAACAAGCCTATTGAGATTTCGTCCTCTACCCTGCGCGAGCTTATCACGTCGGGCAAGGAAAATATCGGACTTATCACTCCCGAGACTGAAAAATATATAAAAGAAAACGGTCTTTACCAAAACTGAGATTATGAAAGCTTCAAATTACGAAATACCATCGTCGCTTGACTCTCTGAAAGGCGAGGTCGCGCGCCGCACCACTGACACGTACCGATTTGAGCATACCCTTTCGGTATGTGCGGAATGTCTCGCCATTGCCGAGTTTTTTGACATTAGCGAGTCGGACAGGCACCGCCTTGCAGTCGCCGCGCTTCTGCACGATATTGCAAAAGGGCTTGAGACGAGCGAGTACGTCGCGCTTGACAAAAAATACTCTATCGGATACACCTCCGACGATCTTGCATCGCCTGCCGTGCTTCACGCAAAGGCGGGAGCGGCAATCGCGAAAAACGAGTTTTCGGACATCTGTGACGGCGAGATAATCTCGGCTATTGCCTCGCACACGACGGGCGCAGAAAATATGTCGCTTATAGCAAAGATACTTTTCGTTGCCGACTACACCGAGCCGACTAGAAAATGGGAGGCGTGCAGGTCTGCGCGACTCTCTCTCCACTCTTCCCTGCAAGACGCCGGAAGCAACCCACTTGCAGTCCTTGACAGAGCGATACTCTCTATTTTGGAAAGCACGATTTCGCATCTTGAGGAAAATGGCAAAAAAGTCCATCCGGACACTGCAAAATGCCAAGAATTTATACTGAAAACTATTGAATAATCACACGTTTAGTGTTATAATGAAATTTGCCACGTTTTGGCACGAAAGGAATTTATATGACATCTCTTGAACTTGCACAGAAGGCGGTAAAAATACTTGACGACAAGCTTGCACAGGATATTGCAATGCTTCACGTTGAAGAAAAGACCGTTCTTACCGAATATCTCGTAATTTGCACGGGAAACTCCACTACGCACAACCGCGCGCTTGAGGGAGAGCTTGAATTTAAGCTCGCAGAGCTTGGCGAAAAGCCGCTCAGCACCGAGGGACACGACGAGGCGTCCTGGATCGTACTCGATTACGGCAGCGTTATGGTACACATATTCACGCAGGGCGCGAAGGATTTCTACAAGCTCGAAAAGCTTTGGTCCGAGGCTGAAAACGTTGATATTGCCGAGATAATCGACTGATTTTAAACTGACTTCAACTCTCTGAAAGGTTCTTATAAATTATGAAATACGATTTTAAATCCATTGAAGAAAAATGGCAAGGAAAATGGGACGAGGCGAAGGTCTTTGAGGCGTCGAGCGATTACTCGAAGCCTAAGTTCTACTCGCTCGTCGAGTTCCCCTATCCGAGCGGAGCAGGTATGCACGTAGGACACATCAAGGCTTATTCGGGTCTTGAGGTAGTCTCGCGCAAGAGACGTAAGGAGGGCTACAACGTACTCTTCCCTATCGGCTTTGACGCATTCGGTCTGCCTACCGAGAACTCGGCTATAAAGTTCAACACTCATCCGAGAACTCTTACCGACAGAAACATCGAAAAGTTCACCTCCCAGCTAAGGAAGGTAGGTTTTTCCTTCGACTGGTCGAGAGTTATCGACACGACAGACGAAAACTACTACAAGTGGACGCAGTGGATCTTCCTCAAGATGTTTGAAAACGGACTCGCGTTCCGCGATCAGGCGCTCGTAAACTACTGCCCGAAGTGCAAGTGCGTTCTCTCGAACGAGGACTCGCAGGGCGGAAAATGCGACATCTGCGGAAGCGACGTTATCCAGAAGTCCAAGGACGTATGGTACCACAGAATCACCGAGTATGCGGACAAGCTTCTCGAGGGTCTTGAGAAGGTAGATTATCTCCCCAACGTCAAGATGCAGCAGATCAACTGGATCGGCAAGAGCGAGGGCGCGTTTGCTAACTTTACTATCAGCGGAACTGACGATTCGCTTCGCATCTACACCACCCGTCCCGACACGATGTTCGGCGTTACCTTCATGGTAATGGCGCCCGAGCATCCCTACATTGAAAAGTACGCAGACCGCATCACCAATATGGACGCTATCAAGGCGTACCGCGAGGAATGTGCGAAGAAGACCGAGTTCGAGCGTACACAGCTCGTCAAGGACAAGACCGGTGTCTGCATCGAGGGTCTTACCGCTATAAATCCCCTTTCAGGCAAGGAAATTCCGATCTACATCGCAGACTACGTTATGATGGGCTACGGAACGGGCGCTATTATGGCAGTTCCCGCACACGACGAGCGCGACTACGATTTCGCAAAGAAGTTCGGCATTGACATAATCGAGGTTATCAAGGGCGGAAACATCGAGGAAGGCGCTTACACGGGCGACGGCGAGATGATAAACTCCGAATTCCTCAACGGCTTTGACAACAAAAAGGATTCGATCGCAAAGGCTACCGAGGTACTCTCTGAGCGCGGCGTCGGCGAAAAGGGCGTACAGTACAAGATGAAGGACTGGGCATTCAACCGCCAGAGATACTGGGGTGAGCCTATTCCGATCGTACACTGCCCTGCCTGCGGAATGGTTGCTCTTCCCTACGAGGAGCTTCCGCTCAGACTCCCTGCAGTTGAGAATTTCGAGCCCGGTGAGGGCGGCGAAAGTCCTCTTGCAAAGATAGATTCCTTTGTCAACTGCAAGTGTCCGAAGTGCGGCGGAGACGCAAAGCGCGAGACCGACACCATGCCCCAGTGGGCAGGCTCGTCCTGGTACTTCCTGCGCTACGTTGATCCGAGCAACGATTCGGAGTTTGCAAACGAAGAGGCGCTCAAATACTTTATGCCCGTTGACTGGTACAACGGCGGTATGGAGCACGTTACCCGTCACGTGATCTATTCGCGTTTCTGGTACAAGTTCCTTTACGATATGAAGCTCGTTCCCTACGAGGAACCGTATGCAAAGCGTACCGCGCAGGGTCTTATTCTCGGTCCTGACGGCGTTAAGATGAGTAAGAGCCGCGGAAACGTTATCGATCCTAACGACATAGTCAACACCTACGGCGCAGACACTCTCCGCACCTACGTTCTCTTTATGGGCGAGTACGGAAGCGCTGCTCCCTGGTCGGAAAACAGCGTTAAGGGCTGCCGCAGATTTATAGAGAGAGTTGCTTCTCTCACCGATATTGCCGCAGGAAACGGCGTAACTGCCGAGCTTGAGAGCGATTTCCACAAGACCGTCAAGAAGGTCACCGAGGACATCGAGGCGATGAAGTTCAACACCGCTATTGCCGCTATGATGACCCTTCTCAACAGAATCTACGAGGTAGGAAAGCTCACTCGCGACGAGCTTTATACCTTTGTTTCGATGCTTTCTCCCTTCGCTCCTCACATCTGCGAGGAGGTAAACGAGTGGCTTGGAAACAGCGAGATGCTCGCTACATCGGCTTGGCCGACCTACGACGAGGCAAAGACTGTTGACGCGACCATCAAGATCGCAGTTCAGATCTGCGGAAAGCTTCGCGCGACCGTAGTTATCCCTGCTGATGCGTCGAAGGACGATATGCTCGCAGCCGCAAAGGCGTCCGAGCGTATTGCAGAGCTTATCGAAGGAAAGACGATCGTCAAGGAGATCTGCGTCCCCGGTAAACTCGTAAACATCGTTGTAAGATAAATTTTTGAAAAAAATTACAAAAATCTCCAAGTTGTTTTTAAATAACTATTGACAATGCGAAAGTATTGTTGTATAATGTTTAGGTAATGTTTTCGAAACGAAAGCATTTACCTTTCACAAGGATTAAGAGATTTTCTCTTGCAGAGGCGAGAGGAGGGATGGTTAATGGCAGAAATCAGAGTTAAAGAGAATGAGTCTATTGACAGCGCGCTTCGCAGATTCAAGAGAGCTCAGCAGCGTTCGGGTGTTCTTACCGAGCTCAAGAAGAGAGAGCAGTACGACAAGCCCAGTGTAAAACGCAAGAAGAAGTCTGAGGCAGCAAGAAAGCGCAAATACAAGTAATTTAGCTTTTTTGTGTACTTAACGACAATCAAACACCGCAAAAGCGGTTAAAAAAACAGAGAGACGGTTCCGTCTCTCTGTTTTTTTGTGAATTTACAAACAAAAGCCTACGAAGGACTTCGCGTGATGTCCTTAACGGACAAATCACGCATCGAGATAAATCCCTTGCGGGATTTTCGATATGTTGCTAACGCAACTCGATATGCCTGCGGCTCGATATGTTTGCTACGCAAACGAGGGATTTATCTCATATCGAATTGAAGCGAAGCGACAATATATCGAGTTCGAGCAAAGCGAGAACATATCGAGCGGGCGAAGTTGACATATCGACAGAAAGAAAAACAAGAGCAAGAATAAAAGGATTTCTCCTTTTACTCTTGCTCTTTCTGTCGTTATAAGGGTTTGGGCTTAGCCCGTGTTTGCGCTTGACCGGTCAAATGCGATGCTCGCACTTAACGGCGGTTTTCAAATTCTCCGATAAGAACATCACGACTTCCCCTCGGAGGCTTTGATTTTATCTGTTAAGGATATACTTGGTGAGTTCAAAGGGATCAACGATCTTGCCGTCCTTATAAACTCTCATGTTACCAGATGCGATCTCGTCGATAAGAACGACCTCGCCGTTGTTGTAACCGAACTCAAACTTGATGTCCCAGAGGTCAAGTCCGATGGTCTTGAGATCGTCTGCAACGATCTTCGTGATCTTTAAGGTCTGTTCCTTCATAGACTCGAACATTGCGGGAGTCATAACGCCGAGCGCTGCGAGTCCCTCGCCGGTAACGAGCGGATCGCCCTTCTCGTCATTCTTGAAGGTACATTCAACGTAGCCGCCCTCGAGAACGGTTCCGTCCTTTATGTATTCGCCGTATCTGCGGATAAAGCTTCCGGTTGCAACGAGACGGCAGATAACCTCAAGTCCGTTTCCGCCCTGCGCCTTACCGAAGCATTCTGCGGGGAGAACCTCCATGGTTGCTTCCTCGATATTTGCGCTGACGTAGTGGGTCTTTATACCCGCCTTTTTAAGAAGCTCGAAGTAGTGGATAGAGGTCTCAAGGTTTGCCTTTCCGATACCCTCAATGGTGAGTCCTACACTGTTTTCGCCCGGATCGAATACGCCGTCCTTGCCGGTGCAGTCGTCCTTGAATTTGAGCATAACGTTTCCGTTATCAAGTAAATAAACGTCCTTGGTTTTGCCTGCGTAAAGCTTTTTCATAAATAATACTCCTTAAAAGTTGGGTTTTCGTTTACTTTCCTATTTTAGCACATTTTTTTCGTTTTGTATATAGATTTTTAAAAATTTTTTTCGGTATATTGAAAAAATTTTACCTATTTTAAGGCGTCATTTATTGTAAAAATACACATTTTCGACCTCAATACGTCAAAACGCACAAAAGAGCGTCCTTATTTTAGTGCAAAAAAACGAAGGCTTTTTTTGAAAAAGCAAAGCTTTTATGGTAAAATATCGTTAGTTTATTTATGAAAGGCGAAATTTATGAAAAAGACAGTTTCAATTATACTTCTTATTGCAACTCTTGCGCTCACTATGTGCATAACTGCCTGCACGGACAGCGCCGTCACGCCGAGCGCGCCCGAGACCACCTTCACGCTCACCTCCGATTACGTGATCGTATATCCCCAGAAGGCCAGTGACGCAGATCTCGCCGCGGCAAACACCCTCAAGGCATCGCTCAGCGAATTTGCAGGACTTGATCTCAGAATGAGCGACGATTTTCTCGCTGATCAGTCCGAAAAGCCGCAGTACGAGATAATCATCGGAGGGTGCAGACGTCCCGACACGCAGCGCGCAATAGACACGGCGAGCGAGATCGGTTACACCGTACTTGCCTTTGAAAAGAGCATCTACATTTACGCGACCGACGACGCTCTTCTCGACTATGCGATAAGCTACCTCATTGAGAACTACGTAAGTGGCAAGGAGAGTGTATCCTTCCCTCTCGACCTCGCGCTTACCTACAACCACGTCTTCAAGCAGACCGATCTCAAGATAAACGGAGTTGACATCTCCGAGTACAGAATCGTTTACGGTGACGACAGCTACTTAAAGGAAGGCCGTCCCAACAACGGCAAGGGGATCGAGTCCGGCAAATACAAGGACGCGGCAATCGAGCTTCAAAACGAGATATATCTTCTCACGAAGAAAAAGCTCACCGTAGTTGAGGCGAAAAAAGCGACCGAGTACGACTACGAAATAATCGTAGGCTGGGCAAACAGAGACGAAAGCAACACCTATTTCAGAAACAACAAAATGGCGATCGAGGACTACGCCTTCGGTCTTGTAGATACGAAGATCCTCTTTGCGGGCGGAAGCTCAAATGCTTGCTACTATGCAGGAATGGATTTCGTAAGCACCTGCAAGAAGATGGAGGGCTCTGATTTCACCTCCGATATGCAAAAAGGAAAGGCAAGCCTTATCAAGGTTGCCTGCATCGGTGACAGTATCACGGACGGCGCGGGTAAGATGGACGACGGATCGTCCAACGATCACAATATTCACAGCTACCCCGTTTACCTCCAGAAGCTCCTCGGATTCAAGTATTTCGTTGGAAACTACGGTCACGGCGGTCAGCGCATGATGAGCTTTGCAACCGAATCACCGAACTACATTCCCAGCGTAAACTTCGCACCCGACGTTGTTATTATGATGTTCGGTACGAACGATGCAAACAAGGACAAGTACACGCCCGACTGGGGTACTGATGCCGCAAAGACGAGATATATGAACGCGGCGACCTCTCTCATTGAGGCGTACAAGGGCGCAAACAAGGACGTTCAGATCTTCATTATGACGCCTCCGTCGATAATCAAGAACACGACACACCGCCAGAACGCTTCTCTTGCCGCACAGTACAACCGCGAATTTGCCGCATCAAAGGGACTTACCCTTATTGATATGTGGGCGGCCTCTGTGGAGGGTCAGTGGGTATTCAACGACGGAATACATCCGCAGGGCGAGGTCTATTCGCTTCTTGCAGACGTTGTTTACGCAGGAGTAAAGGACACGATAAAGAAATAAATCTTAAAACCGATACGGCATAAGCCATATCGGTTTTCTTTTGGGTATCACGCGAAATTTATGTTGACAAAACGGTAAAATACTGTTATAATATCTTTTAAGGATATTTTTATGGAGAAACCAAGTAAAATGAAGAAATTTATTTCAGTAATTCTCGTTTTTTGTGTCATTTTGGGTGTCCTTTCGATGACCTCGTGCGTGAAAACTCCGAGCATCGGTGGGCGTTCTACCTTTGACATAACGGGTGATTACGCTATCGTTATTCCCGAAAATGCAAGCTTTACCGAGATCTCCTCGGCGAGAAAGCTCGCAAGCGCGATAAAGCGCGTTGCGAGTCTCGATCTCCCGATCGTGCGCGACAGCGCCGAGGTCTCACAGCACGAGATAATTATAGGCGGCGCAAAGCGTGACGGCGTTTCCCTTGCGATAAACAACGCAGGCGAGAACGGATACTCGATATACACAGCCAAAAACAAGCTCTTTTTCTACGGAGCGACCGATTACACGCTTGAGATCGCGATTGAGAGATTTATAAGCGAATACGTGATAATATCCTCGCGCATCGTACTTGATGCCGAGATGAGCCTCACCTTCAAGGATCTTTTCTCGAAGCCCGACCTTACCTTAAACGGCGTTGACATAGCGCAGTACAAGATAGTTTATGCCGCAGAGGGTACGACCACACACTACCGCTCAAATGTTAACGCGTGGGTAGAGTCGGCAAAATATGAGGACGCAGCTCGCGCGATAGAAAACGAGATATTTCTTCTCACAGGAAAGCATCTGACCGTTGTTTCTGCCACCGAAAGTGAAATTAGCGACTACGAGATCCTCGTTGGAAAGGTTGCAAACCGCGATGAGGTCTCGCAGTTCTATATAACCCACGGAGTCGGCTACTCGGACGAGAGACTTGCGTTCGGTATGGTCGGCACGAAGCTCCTCTTTGTGGGCGGAAGTCCCAACTCGGCTTATCGGGCGTCCTGCGAATTTGTAAACGAATGTCGCAAGATGCGTTCGTCCGATTTCACATCTCCCCTTGTCAGCCTCACGACCGATCTCACGAAGGTCGTTTGTATCGGCGGCGGCTCGACTCACGGAAGCTCGTCAACTAACGTTAACAAGTACAACTACACGGTATATCTCCAGAAGATGCTCGGTCTTGACTACTACGTTTCAAACCTCGCTCTTCCTACTACTACCGCGCAGGACTACGAGAATACCTCTGAATATCAGCTCAGTCTCAGCTTCGCACCCGACGTCGTTATAATGATGCTCGGATACGACGATGCGAATCCCTCGGGGCTCGTATGGAAAACGGCAGAATCAAAGGAAGAGTACGTACAGTCTATAACGCGTATGGTGAAAGCGTACAGAAAAGCCAACTCGGGTGTGCAGATATATATCGTCTCCCCGACCTATAAGGCTACGTCAAGCCTCTGGGAGGAAAATCTCGTTGAGGTCAGCGAGGCGCTGAAAAATACGGCGACAGATCTTGGCGAGACCTTTATTGACGTATGCAGTATCAGTAAAGATGGATCCTGGGATTTCCCTGACGGAAAGCACCTGAAAAACGAGGGATATGAGGTCCTCGCCAAGTCGATATTCGACGCGATCAAGAACACTGTCAAGGTCAGAATTTAAGACAAAAAAGAGGCTATGCCTCTTTTATGCGTTTTTTTCGTACGCTTCCCTGCACTCCTTTATAATGCGCTCTGCGTCCTCTCTGCCGTAGTAGTCGCCTACATTGACCTCGATTCCCTGAAGCACCTTATAGTTTGCAAAGAAGTTCGATATTTCCTTTAAGGTGAAGGGCGCAAGGTCGGAAAGAGAGTGAATATCGGCGTATCTCGGATCGCAGTCAACTACCGAGATGAGCTTATAGTCGAGCATTCCGTTATCTATCATACTGAGGTATCCAAGCACTCTTGCAGGAACTGTACAACCGGGAAAGGTCGGCTCGGACGAGATAACGAGAATATCAAGCTCGTCTCCGTCGGGTGCGAGAGTGTTTTCAATTACTCCGTATTCTGCAGGGTAAGACATCGCGGCGTAAAGCACTCTGTCGAGCTTTATATGTCCGCTTTTCTTGTCGCGCTCGTATTTATTTTTCGATCCGAGAGGGATCTCGATAAGCGCGTTTACTACGTTATCCATATTTTTTCCTCCTTGGCGGAATTTTTATCATTATATCACCGCTTTTTGAACTTGTTGTGAACAGTTGAAATTTAGTGAATAAAGTTTGTATTTAAAAAGGTAGAAAATCGTCGATTTTTTTGTGAAAATATGTTTACAAAAGGATAATTATATGATATACTAAACTAAATAATAATGCTTTTTAGTCAGGAGATCTAAAAATGAAGCTAAGAACCAAGCTTTGTGCCCTTATGATGGCAATACTGATAGTAATATCCTGTTTGCCTCTTGTGGCAAATGCGGCTCCCACGAGCTATTCGAAAACTTCGAACTCGGGCACCCGTAACGAGGTATGCGTTTCCCTTTCGGGAACGAGTGTTGCTACATACTACACGGGTGATTATGAGTATGCAGATTTCGTTGAAATGTCGTCAAGCGAGCTGAAATCGGCACTCTCTACCCTTATGAGAAGCACTCATACGAAGATTACCTCGTACAAAGACTGCAAAACATACGCATTCCAGACCGACTGCGAAAGGAACGACACCTCCTATGCACTTTCGCTCTATTTAAGCGAGCACATAACCTCGGCACAGTGGGAACCAATGCAGGCGTATAACCGCGAGCACGTTTGGCCTCAGAGTCTTGGCGGAAAAAGCACGAGCGGCGGCGGTGCAGACCTTCACCACATAAGACCTGCAAACGCTTCGACCAACTCCTCGAGAGGTAACAAGCCCTACGGTTCCACTACAAACGCAACTTATTACGAGCCTGCAGACAACGTTAAGGGTGACGTTGCAAGAATTATTCTCTACGTTTACGTAAGATGGGGCTCCGACTGGGGTGCAACCGACGTTACCAAAGTTTTCCAGAGCGTTGACCTTCTCCTTTCTTGGTGCGCGCTCGACCCCGTTGACACCTGGGAAATGGGAAGAAACGAGGTCGTTCAGAACATTCAGGGTAACAGAAACGTATTTATCGACTACCCCGAGCTTGCTTGGCAGATGTTCGGAAAGAGCGCTCCCTCCACTATGACTACCCCCTCGGGTGCGGCATCTAACGGAAACGTTCCCGAAATTCCTTCAGGCGGCGCTACCGACGGCGGAAGCACGGGAAGCGGATCGACCACTACTACCCCGTCTGATCCTTCGGCTATCCCCGACAGCTTCGTGCTGAACAACAAGGGCTCGTACGTTACCGCAACGAGCAAGACCTACACCTCTACAACGAGCAACACCACCAAGGATCAGCTCGCAATGAGCACCTCAAAATCCGATGCGGCAACCTTTACACTCACAAATAACAGTGACGGAACGGTATCGCTTAAAACGGGAAATAAATTCCTATTTGCAGACGGAACGCACGTGCGTCTCGTTGACTCCGGAAACGACAACACGAAATACTATCTTGAGCCGACATCGGGCGGATATTTCGTAAGATGTGCAAATGCGGTATATAACAGCAAGCCGCAGTACCTTGAGGTCTATAAAGAATCGCTCACCTGCTACGGAATGGGCGATGATGCTACAATATACGTCTTCGTATTTGAATCTGTAAGCGGCAGTACGGGCGGCGGAAACACGGGTAGCGGATCGACCGATAGCGGAAGCACAGGCGGATCTACCGGCGGAAGCACGGGTAGCGGCTCTACCACGAGTGGCGCGCTTGCAACCTTCGATTTCGGTGCAAACGGTGATGCGAAACACACGGACGGCGGCGATGCAGCCGAAGGCGTTAAATTCACATCGGGCAGCTACACGATCACTCTCAGCGGAGTAAGCAAGGTATATTCAGACGCAACAGACGCCAAGGGTAACTCTTGCCTTAAGCTCGGAACGAGCAAGCTCACCGGAGCATTCTCCTTCACAGTTGGAAGCGACGTTAAGAAGGTAGTTATCTACGTTGCACAGTACAAGGCAAACAAGACTATCGTAAATGTTAACGGTACCGAATATACTATAAGCACCTCGTCCGATAGTGGCGAATATACGCCTATAACCGTCGATACGTCCTCTAACAAAACCGTAACAGTTGCAACTACCACAAGCGGAAAGAGATGTATGATCAACACGATCGAGTTTGTTGGTACAGCGTCCTCGGGCGGAAGCACAGGCGGCAACACGGGCAGCGGCTCGACAGGTGGAAACACGGGTAGCGGATCGACCACTCCTTCCACTCCTTCTACTCCCTCGGGCATTCCCGACAGCTTCGTTATCAAGAATCAGGACAAGTACGTAAGTGGCACGGTATATGCTTACACGTCGTCGAGCGGTTCGACCAAGGACGAGTTTGAGATGACCGACACCAAGGCAAACGGCGCAGTATTCAAGCTTATTCAGAACAGCGACGGAACCGTCTCCTTCAAAATGGGAAGCAAGTTCCTCTATGCAGACGGCACCAACGTACGCATCGTTGATACAGAGAGCGACAACACCAAGTTTGTTCTCGAGGAGACGAGCGGCGGATACTTTATAAAGTGCGCAAGCGCAACCTATCAGGACAAGGCACAGTACCTTGAGGTATGGAGCGGATATCTCACCTGCTACAGCATGGGATCTGACACCGCGATCTACACCTTCTCCTTCGAGGCAGTTTCGAGCGGCAACTCCGGTAGCGGAAGCACCGAGGGCGGCACTACTACTCCCGAAGGCGGTAACAATGGTAACGAGGGCGGAAACACCACTCCCGAGGGTGGCAACAACGGTAACGAGGGCGGAAACACCACTCCCGAAGGCGGCAACAACGGTAGCGAGGGCGGAAACACCACTCCCGAAGGCGGTAACAACGGCAATGAGGGTGGAAGCACCACTCCCGAAGGCGGCAACAACGGTAGCGAGGGTGGAAATACCGATAACGAAGGCGGAAATAATGACTCCGAGAGTGGAAATACTACTCCCGAAGGCGGAAATGATGACTCCGAGGGTGGCAACACCGAAAACGGCGAGGAGGGCGGACGCACCGAGCTTGACGCTATCCCCGAGATTCCGTGGCCCGAAGAGGAATCCTCGAGTTCTACTGCAGTTATCATAATTATTGCAGTTGGCGGCGGCGCAATACTCGCGCTCGGCATCTTCTTTGTAATCAAGAAAAAGAAGATATAACAAAAGGTACTATATTATGAGAAAAGAGAAAACGGAAAAAAACAAGAGATTTGAAAAAATCTTTCAGGAAAGTAATTTCTCGGGAACGAACGAGATCTGGGTCGATAAAGAGACCGGTGTAAACTATCTCTATCACGCGGCAGGATACTCGGGCGGTCTTACTCCCCTTCTCGACAGAGAGGGCAAGCCGATAGTTTCCCCGATCATAAACAATTAAAAAGAGAGGAGCGAAATGCTCCTCTCTTTATTTTTTCAAGGTTTAGTCGTCAAAGTCTATATCGCGCTCGACTATCTTGCCGTCGCTTATTCTGATCTTGTATTCGTACTCGGTGTAGCCCTCGTCAAATTCGATCTCATATACCCATACTCCGTCGTCGCGGTCCTTCTCTGCCTTGAGGCGCTGTACGCTGTCAGCATCGAGTCCTGCATCAGCAAGAGCTATGGCGATCGCGTCGTCCTTGGTGATCTCTACGGGATCAGCGGGTGCAGGATCTGCTGGCGTAGGATCAGCGGGTGCAGGATCAGCGGGTGCGGGATCGGACGGCTTTTTACCGTCTCTATCGTCATTTTCAACCTTTTGACGAACTATCTCGCCGCTGTTTGCGTCGATATCGAAATCGTATTCAACACGTCCGTGGTCGAACTCGACCTCCCAGACCTCGCGTCCGTTTTCGCGGTCAAGCTCGGTGCGGTCGAATCTTACGTCCTCCCTTGCGAGTCCTACGGCAGAGAGTGCGATATCCTCTGCTTCTTTATCGGTCAGTCGGGCTGCGTTTACTCCGAGTGCGTTCGGCACGAGAGTAATCGACAAAACCACAGTTACTACTACTATAAGGCTAACAATCAACAAAGCGGCGTATTTTTTCTTAAACATGATGAAATTCTCCTTTCTTTTACGTCGGGTTTTGACTGTGTATAAAAACGGCAGAGGACGTTATTTTTCCTCTGCCGTAGTTTGTTTAGTTTTTAACATCCGGCAGGGCGAAAATCGTTTTTGGGCGATGTCGGGTGTATTTGATTGTTCTTTTTCGGCTTATTTGAAGTATCTGTTGAGAAGTCCTTCAAGTGCCTTGCCGTGACGAGCCTCGTCACGAGCCATTTCGTGAACGGTGTCGTGGATAGCGTCAAGTCCGTTCTTCTTTGCGCAGGATGCGAGGTCAAATTTACCTGCGGTTGCGCCATATTCGCAGTCAACTCTCCATGCGAGGTTGTCCTTGGTGGTAGCCTTCATATTGGGCTCGAGGTCCTCACCGAGAAGCTCTGCAAACTTTGCAGCGTGCTCTGCTTCTTCCCATGCTGCCTTCTCCCAGTAGAGACCGATCTCGGGGTAGCCCTCTCTGTGTGCAATTCTTGCCATGCAGAGATACATACCTACCTCGGAGCACTCTCCGTTGAAGTTAGCCATGAGCTGCTCGAATATGTACTTCTTATCCTCTTCGCTGATATCGGGGTTGTTCTTTACGGTCTTTGCGTAGATGCCGTACTCGTGCTCTGCCGCAAGGGGAGCGTCTGCCTGCATCTCCTTGAACTTTTCAGCAGGAACCTTACATACGGGGCATCTTTCGGGAGCTGCTTCTCCCTCGTGAACGTAACCGCAAACCGAGCATACAAACTTTTTCATAATCTTTTTTCTCCTTGAAATAAATATTTTTTTGTTTTATATTTTTGCATTTCTACAATTTTTACATCTTCCGTAATAGACTATCTTCTGCGAATCGACGGAAAAGCCTGCGTCTATTACCTCTCTTGAAACCTCGCCGCTGAGTGGAAAATCGTAGATCTCCTTACACGATCCGCAAACGAAGTGGGCGTGATTTTGAACGAAGCCGTCGTAGTACACGCATTTGTCAGAGGTCTCGACCGAGATTATCTCGCCGTCCTCAAGCAGATGCCCGAGATTTCGATAGACAGTTCCGAGGCTGATGTTCGGCAGCTTTTCGCGGACCGCATCGTAAACCTGAACTGCGCTGTAATGATGCCGTCTCGATCTTAAAAAGGTGAGTATTTCCCTTTTCTGTACGGTATCTCTCATATCGTTTCGACCTCCTTAATAGTAATGATTACTGTTACTGTCTTTATTATACACATCGGACAGCAGTTTGTCAATAGGTTTTTGAAAAAAATTTCAATTTTTTTGAAAAAAATTTCGCGGTCTGACAAAAGTGCGATTTTCTTCCATATTATAATATATAAAGCCTGCAAAACTTGACATTTTTCGCAAGTAGTGATATACTGATATTTACAGGTAAATACTCAAAGGAGGAAAAATATGAAAAAGCTTTTAGCTCTTCTACTGGTTTTGGCGCTCGCTTTCAGTATAATTGCGTGCAGCGAAACGGCCGAGGACTCTTCTCTTCCCGACCAAAACGGTGCTACCGAGGACGCAGGCGGCGACACCACGACCGACAGCTCTGGAGATGACAATATAGATGACGGCGAAGGTAACGATAGTACCAATGACGGCGAAGGTGACGATAGCACCGACGGAGGCGAAGGTGACGATAGCACCGACGAAGGCGAAGGTAACGATAGTACCGATAACGGCGAAGGTGACGGTAGCACCGACGACGGCGAAGGTGACGGTAGCACCGACGAGGGCGAGGGTGACGGCAACACCGACGAGGACACCGCGTGCCAGTCACACAAGGACGCAGACAACAATGAAAAATGTGACGTTTGCAACGAATCTGTTGTAATTATCCTTGATTTCTACACGATAAACGATCTTCACGGCAAGCTTCTCGACAACGAAAAGCAACCCGGTGTTGACGAGCTTACGACCTACTTAATGAACGCTTGGAGATATGACGATTACTCGATAGTTATTGCAAACGGCGATATGTGGCAGGGCACGTCAGAGTCCAACCTCACTCACGGAAAGATCATAACCGAGTGGCTCAACTACGTCGGCGCGGTCTCGATGACTCTCGGCAATCACGAGTTTGACTGGGTGGTCGATTACATCTACGAAAACGCAGAAATAGCAAACTTCCCTATCCTTGCGATAAATATTTACGACAAGACTACAAATCAGCGAGTCGATTTCGCATCTCCCTCGGTAATAGTCGAGCGCGGCGGTGCGAAGATAGGAATTATCGGCGCGATCGGTGACTGCCACTCGTCGATAAGTCAGGACAAGGTGGCAAACCTTGAATTCAAGGTCGGAAAAGAGCTTGCAGAGCTTGTAAAAGCAGAGTCGGACAGACTCCGCGCTCTCGGCTGTGACTTTATCGTATTCTCGGTTCACGACGGAGTTGCAAAGTACGGCGAAAGCACGATATACGACTCGGAAATGTCGCACTACTACGATATTGCCCTGTCTAGCGGCTACATCGACCTCGTTTTTGAGTCGCACACCCATTACGAGTACGTTATGCGCGACTCGAAGGGCGTTTATCACATTCAGGCGGGCGGCGACAACAGAGCGATCTCGCACGTTGAGATCAAGCTGAATTTCGCAAACGACAAGTCGGAGATACGCATTGCAGAGACGGTCGGATCGTTCACGTACGACGACTATGCGTCCGACAGTATCGTTGATCTGCTTACTAAAAAGTACGAAAGCGACATCGCGAAGGGCAACGAAAAGCTCGGAAACATTCCGTCAAACGTTGACGGCGACACTCTGAGACAGGTCTCGATGAACCTCTATCTCGAAAAGGGACTTGAAAAGTGGGGCTCGAAATATAGTATCGTGCTCAGCGGCGGATACGTCAGCGTAAGATCGCCCGGCATTCTCTATGCAGGAGATGTGCTTTACGAGGACATTTACACACTCTTTCCCTTTGACAACGGACTTTATCTTTGCTCTATTTCGGGTAAAAATCTGAAGCAGAAATTCATAAACTCCTCAAACGAGAATTATTTTATCTGTATGAGCGACTACGGAAAGTCGATCACGATAAACGATAACGCAACCTACTACATCATATCGGACGCATATTCGGTGTTCTACGCGCCGAACAAGCTCACGATAATCGAGGAGTACGGCGAGGAGCTATACGCACGTGATATGCTCGCAGAGTACGTTAAAAACGGAGGCTTTGGCGAGGCAAGTACCCCGAGCGGAGGAACGAATTTCACCTCTATCCCCGAGATAATTGCCAAGGCGGACTCACTTGGCGCAAACGTTGAAAGCTCTGAAAGCTACTGGGTTATCGGAACGATAATCGACGATCCGAACGCAACCTACGGCAACTGCACGATAATGGACGCGGGCGGCAACACCATCTATCTGTACGGGCTTTACTCGTCTGACGGAACGAGATATGACGGACTTGCAAACAAGCCGAAAAAGGGAGACACGATAATCGTCTGCGGAAAGGCTATGCTTTACGTCAATGCAAACGATCCGAGCGACAGAAAGTACGAGCTTAAGGGCTGTGTTGTAAGCGTTGCGATAAACACGAGCGATATTTCGGACGTCCTTGCGATAGGAAACGCGCTCTCCGACAACGCGTCCACCACCGACGCCTACTGCGTTTTCGGAAAGGTCAAGGACGCTCCGCACGAAATGTACGGAAATATGACGGTAGTCGATGCAAACGGCGACGAGATCTACGTTTACGGCGCTTACGATTCAAACGGAAATATCCGTTACGATTCTCTTTCGGAAAAGCCGAAAAAGGGTGACACGGTAGTCATTTTCGGATACGTCAAGAAGTACGTAAAGGACGGTGCGGCGCCTCTTATCGAGATCGAGCGCGGAATGATACTTCTCGTTTACAAGGCGGACAGCGGACTGGTTTATTATCTGTAAAATTAAATAATAAAAGCTATGAGATAATGTTTCTCATAGCTTTTGTGTTTATATGATAAAAATGAGCTTGTGCGAACACACGAAAACGTTTTTGTTATTCTTTTCGTTCATTTCTGTGCCGACAGAAACGAACCAAAGAGCGGCTGTTAGGGAGGGAGAAATTTCTCCCTCCCTTCAGGAAACACCCTCCCTCTGATTCAATGTCAAACGTGCGCGTATGGCGTGCGCACGTTTGAAGCGCCTCAAAAAAGATTCGGCGCAACGGTATTTCGCGGCGCAAGAGGAAAGTGCGCCGCGGTTGGTTCCTACGAATATAGTTTCATTTTCCCCAAGATACATTAAAGTAAAAAAGCTATGAGAGGAAAATCTCATAGCTTTTTATTTTATTTCTTGTTCTAAGTTATTAAAAATATCGGTATTAAAGAAATCGGCAACAGAGATTCCAAGCCCGTCGCATATCTTTTTTATCGTTGATACCGTGGTAGTATTATTTCTTCCCGAAATTATATTATTAAGTGTTGATTGAGTGATACCGCTTATATTTGACAGCTTATTTACAGTAATATTATGTTCCTTGCAGAGTTCAAGAATTCTGCATCTGACCGCCTCGCCGATATTCAAACATATCACCCTTTCTTTTCCTGATAACTTATTTTACCTCAGTAGAGTTAAAAATATTACCCCTTTAGGGTTGACATTTGACAAAATGTGTGCTATAATCTACTTATAACTCTTTTGAGTTAATATTTTTTCAAAAAGGAAGGATAAATCAATGAAAAAACTTTTGGCAATTATTTTGGCGGCGGTGATGATGCTGTCGATGGCGGCGTGCGGTTACATCACACCCAACACAAATCCGAACACAAACGCGAGTAATAATATAGGAAAGACGGACACACCCGCTGATGCGCCACACACCAAACACGAAGGTAACGGAACCTGCACAGTATGCGGTATAAACTATTATGATGAGCTTGTATCCTACATCCAAAAGAAAGGTACACGTAACAGTGACGGTAATTATGAGATAAGTAAAAAAGAGAATACTGCATACAGCCCGGATATTTACTATTTGGAATATTTGGATGATGAAAATAAAATTTCATTGCGAGTTGAAGTAGAATCCTATGATTACTACTATAATGGTTTCGAAATAATAATCGGGACACAAAGTGTAAAATATCATGAATATAACTGGAAACTCGCATACCCGAGATCCGGAAAATTCTACTACGGAAGTGGACCGTTAGATGTTTCTTCTATTTCTCCAAACACAGAAATATATTTAGAGTTATCCTATTTCACTAATACTACCGATAGTGATAAAAGGTCTGCTCAAGGGCTTGCCGAAGAATGCTTATATACCCTTTTAAATGATATTTTAATACCAACCATAAACAAGCTCGGCCAAAACATAACACCTGCAGATTTCGGATTTGAACGCTTCGAATAAGGATAGTATCCATGTCAATTTATAGAAATTTGAGATCAGCATACCCACTCATATATCAAATTAAGCAAGAATATTACTATATCGGTTACGGACTTTTTCGTAAATGTACCAAAGAAGAAATTAAAAATTACATCGAATACCGCGAAGAATTTGATAAGATTATAGCTTTGCCGAATTTGACGAAGAAGGATGTTTGTAAACTTGTTGCTCACTACGATATAATCTTTATCGCAAGCGAGAACGAAAACGCATTAAGCGAAAAAGAGATGCGTGATGAGTTTGATAATTTTTTCGATAGATTAAATGAAGATCAATTGAAAAGTTTATCAAAGCAACATTCAAACTATATAAAAACTATGGACTGCAAGGACGAGGCATTTTATAGACTTAATAAAAAGGAAAGATATTTATAATTCGGCAGGGGCAAGCCCCTGCCCTACATGAGATAAA
>JAZSKY010000027.1:0-38589 GCA_045535095.1 Eubacteriales bacterium
CCGCGCCGAATCTCTTTTGAGGCGCTTTGCCCGTGCGTGCGCCCATGCGCACGGGCAACATTGAATCAGAGAGTGGGTGCTTCCAAAGGGAGGGATTCTTCCCTCCCTAGTTGGTCGTTCTTTGGTTCGTTTCTGTCGACACAGAAATGAACGGAAAGATTTCTCTCAAACGCGTTTTCGTGTGTTCGCGCAAACTAAGCTTTGATCTCCTCATCCGTCAGCCTTCGGCTGCCACCTTCTCCGCTGGAGAAGGCTTTCGGGTTCGAAAATTATCGTTAACAGGGTTCGCCTCATCCGTCGCTAACGCGACACCTTCTCGCTGCGGCTCGGTCACGCTCGGGCTCTGACACCACACTGTGGTGTCATTCACTCCCCTCGCGCCGCTTCGCTACCTCTCCCGAAGGGAGAGGCTTTTTTAATATGCAGTAAACAAAGATAACCCCGACAGATTTTGATGTCTGTCAGGGTTAATTCATTCCGTTCGATAAACTTAAAATTGTCAGTTGTTGAGTTCATCTAACAAGGCCTCAAAACGCCTTGCTTCCTCGTGAATCATTTTATACCAAGGACCTTTTTCGGTGCGGATAAACATATTACCAAAGTGATACACAGTTAATTTATCGCCATTGTCATATTCCATACATATAACCCACGACATTCCTGCGTATTCATCAGGATTTTCTTCGAAATCGCTCTGCAAATTCAAGTTGGACAGATAGTCCACGATCCTTTTTGCATCTTCCCCGTCAAACGAATAATTACATCCCTCAGGGAGAGAAGATACATCAATCTTGATTACATTGCCTTCTACCAATAGTTGGTCGCCTTGCTCTTGCTGAGACTGTTGACTGCATCCGACCACACCCAACAAACAAAGAAACGCTAATGCGATTGTCAATAGTTTTTTCATTATATTTAACTCCGTCTGCTTTTGTTTTACTTTTCTTCCTTCGTTGCCGCCTTTTTCGGCTTTTCCTCGGAAAGTCCGACTGCCTCGTCAACAGGCATCGAGAAGGCGATTCCCTGCCCGGGGGTGTTGAGTCCTACCGATTTATAAAGCGCGTGAAGAATATCGTTCTTTATCTCGGTGGGAACGAGGATCATAACTATCTCCTTTTCAGGCTGGACGGTTATCTCGAAAAGCTTCTCCGCTTCCTTGTTTGCCGTTCCTCTTGCGTGTATGACCGTTCCTCCGCGCGCGCCAAACTGCTTTGCCGCATCCATTACCGCGTCGGAAAATCCTGCGTTTACTATACAAAATATAACTTCGTGCTTAAATTTCATATTAAAACCCTTCCTTTCGCGTTATTTCGGAATGTTTGCGAGGAACTGATAAATTCTCGCGCCTATCGTACCCGACATCGGCACCGTGTAGGCAATTCCCTTGCCGTTTTTAATGGTTGCGAACTTTTCCTCGAGGGCGCTGAGCGCGGCGTGTGCCTTTTCCTCGTTGATTATGCTGATTATTACGCTTTTTTCGTTATCTGCAAGTCCGAGAAGATTCAGCGTTTCGCTGCTCGCAGTTCCGCTTGCCGCAAGGGTAAGCTGCATATTAACCTCAAAGGACTGCAAAAAATCGGCGTAAAATTCGGCTTTTTTCCTATTGACCACGGTAAAAAGAAGTAAAAGCTTCTTCGGAGCAATATATTCCTGCTCTTTTGCCGCGGCTTGACTTTTTCTTGCCATACTTCCCTTTTACCTCCTACATAAACTTGATTATCTGCTCGTCGTCCGCCTCGAGAATTCTCTTCATTGCGATGCGGCGCTGCATATTTCTCGTAAGTATTGCTCTGAATCCGAGGAGCTGAATGGTGATAAGCGGAGTCATCGCAACCATCGCGACGATTCCGAAGGCATAGCTCATTATCGCACTCTCTCCACGAAGGGCGTAGCACGCGCCTATCGAGAGCGGAAGAATGAATCCCGAGGTGAGCGGTCCGCTCGCAACTCCACCCGAGTCGAACGCGATCGCGGTGTAAATTCCGGGAACGAAGAAGGAAAGTCCGAGCGAGATGAAATATCCGGGAATTACGTAATAAAGTATGTTGAATCCGCAGATTATTCTAAGCATCGAGAGTCCTATCGAGATTCCGACACCGATCGAGAGGGCTATCATCATTGAGCGTCTGCTGACCGTTCCGTCGGTAATATCGTCAACCTGCTTATTGAGGACGTGGACGGCAGGCTCTGCGAGAACTACCACCATTCCGAGGATAAATCCGAATATTGTGAGCAGTACCGGACTTGTGCTTGCAAGCGATACGCCGATCTTGTATCCGATAGGCATGAAGCCTACCGAAACGGCTGTAAGGAATACGACGAGTCCGACAAAGGTGTACCCTATTCCGACCGCGATGCGAAGAACCGTCTTTTTCGGGAGCTTTAAGCAGAAGATTTGAAGAATAGCGAAAAATGCAACTATGAGTCCGAGCGCGGTCGCCACCTCTTTTGCGGTATGCAGCACGGTGTGAAAAAGCTCGCCGCCAAGACGGGAGGCAACGTCGTAGTTGTCTATCTTATAATCAATGCCGCCGCTGACGGTAGTTGCGAGGATCATAACCGCGAGGATCGGCCCGACCGAGCACATCGCGATAAGTCCAAAGCTGTTCTCTCCTACGTCTTTTCCTCCGATGGTTGCGGCAATTCCGACACCAAACGCCATTATAAAAGGAACGGTGATCGGTCCGGTCGTCACTCCGCCCGAGTCAAACGCAAGCGCGAGGAATGACTCGTTTCCGCCGAGAATAACGAGTGCGGAAATTGCGAAAAGGATCATATAGAAGAAAAGAAGCATCATTGAGAGCGACTTTTTGAATACCATTTTAAGTATCGAAAGAAGTAGGAAAAGTCCAACTCCGACACCGACGAAGAGTATAAGCGTCGTGCCGTTTATGACGTTGGATACCTGCGTTGCAAGCACCGAAAGGTCGGGCTCTGCAACCGTTATGAGAAGTCCCATAAGGAAGGCGACCGAGAGAAGGAGTCCCATACTGCGCGACTTTGTAAGTCCTGCGCCGGTATGCTCGCCCATAGGAGTCATAGCAAGGTCGGCTCCGAGGCTGAAAAGTCCGATTCCGACGATCAGAAAGAGAGAGGATACGATAAAAGCAGCCGTTTCAAGCGACGAGAGGTTCACAAGCGGCGTTAAATTGAGTATCACGACGATTATAGATACGGGAAGCACCGAAAGGGTCGCTTCTTTTATTTTTTTCATAAGGACGCTTAACATCGCCATATCCTCCTTCCTTTGCGTTCTGACGGCACTTGCCTTATAAATTGATTTTATCATACTCTTCCCTTCAAGTCAAGCGAATTTGACGTTTTTCTTAAATATATTATAAATATGAAGACTTTTGCCCGTTTTTTGTTCACACCATTCCGTGTGTTTTGCTTGTTTTTGGACTATTTCCCGAAAATTATTTCCCACCGACAGTATTCAACAGTATTTGCGCTATATTCTTTGGTAAAATCAAGACGTACCCAAAATACATAATATTGAAAGGAAATATAAATTATGCAAAAACAGTATGTAAACCCAAAAAAGATCTTCGACCTCCTTCAAAAGAAGGATACTCTAAGGCGAGTCCGCCCTTCCCTGCCCGACGGCACGCTATACGAAAAGAATCGGATATATGATCTGCCTGTGGACGAGATCATTCCGAATCCCATGCAGCCGCGAAAGACATTCGACAGCGTTTCACTCGCCGCGCTTGCCGATTCTATACAAAAGCACGGACTTTTGCAGCCGATAAGCGTCAGAATGATCGCAAAGCCGCTTGGAAAGGTGTATTTTGAGCTTATTGCAGGCGAAAGACGGCTTCGCGCGGTCAAAATGCTCGGTTTTTCGGTCATCAGCGCACAGATAGTTGACATAACCGAGAACGAATCGGGCGAAATGGCGCTTATCGAGAATATAATGCGCGAGGATCTCTCTATGTTCGAATATGCCGCGATGCTCAGAAAGCTTATAGACAAATATGAGATCTCGCAAGAGAATCTCGCCGAAAAGCTTTCTACAAGCCAGTCGAATATAGCCAATAAGCTTCGTTTGCTCCGTCTTTCGCCGTCAGAACGCGAGCTTATACTCGAAAATAGACTATCGGAGCGTCACGCTCGCGCAGTTTTACGCATAGAGGACTCTGTAAAGCGCGAAGAAGCGCTTAAAGAGATAATCAGGCAGTCAATGAACGTTAGCGAAAGCGAGATCTTCTGCGAAAGGATACGCATTGAGGAAAACACGGGCAAAAAGAGGGAAATCGGACGAAAAACCAAATGCTACATAAAAGATATCCGTTTTTTCTGCAATACGATAGATAAAGCGGTTGAATCTATGAAAAACGCAGGAATAATCGCAACGAGCGTACGAAATGACAGAGAAAACTCGGTAGAGATAGTTATAACCATTCCTAAAACGTTTGACAGAAAGCCGTCCGCCTGATGTTTCACGTGAAACGTGGCGTATTTTGTCAAAAAACAAGATGTTTCACGTGAAACGTTTGATTTGAGTGTGTTTCACGTGAAACATTCATTAAATTCGACAGAGAATGACTAAAATATATTGACAAAAGGGTGGATAAAGTGCTATAATGTGTTATACGCATCATCTTGCGTGAAAACGATCAAAACGACGAAAGGAGTGTCGTTATATGGCAACTAACGGAAAAATAATCGCTTTTTCTAACCAGAAGGGCGGAGTAGGGAAAACTACGTCTGCCGTAAACATCGCCGCTTGGCTCGGTAAAAAGGGCAAAAAAGTACTTCTTTGCGATCTCGATTCGCAGGGAAATGCCACAAGCGGAGTCGGAATAAGCAAAAAAAGCTCTGAAAAGACGGTTTATGAGGTACTTTCGGGTATTTGTCCCGCAAGTGAAGCTGTAATTCAGACCGAATTTAAGAATTTGTGGGTAATTCCGTCAAATATGGCTCTTGCAGGCGCAGAACCCGAGCTTGTTGACGAGGACGACCGCGTTTTCAAGCTCAAAACCGCTATCGATCCCCTCAGAGAGCAGTTTGACTACATTATTATAGACTGTCCGCCTTCACTCGGACTTCTTACCCTCAACGCGCTTACCGCCGCAGACGGAGTAATTATCCCTATGGTATGCGAATATTACGCGCTTGAAGGACTTTCGCAGCTCACCGTAACTCTCAGACAGGTTAAAAAGCTGTATAACAAAGACCTCGACATCACCGGAATCCTCGTAACGATGTACGACAAACGCCTCAATCTCTCCAAATCTGTACTTGAAGAGATCAAGAAATACTACAAGGATCAGCTCTTCAAGGAGACCGTTTCGCGCAACGTTCGTCTCTGCGAAGCGCCAAGCTTCGGCAAGCCCGTACTCTATTACGACAAGCATTCCAAAGGCGCAGCATCGTACGAAAAGATCGCCGCAGAGCTTATAAAGAGAATATAAAAATCCCGTAGTTACGGCATTTTTACACTATATATAATATAAGGAAGGAAAATCAAAATGGCTAAACCAAAGGGTCTCGGAAGAGGTCTCGATTCGATATTTTTCGACAATACCGAAAGCGAAACCAACACCGCCACCAATACAGTTCGCCTCGCAGACGTTCGTCCGAGAGCGGATCAGCCCCGAAAGACCTTCGATCAGGATGCGCTTGAGCAGCTTGCTCGCTCGATTGCAGAGCACGGACTCATTCAGCCTATCGTGGTCAGAAAGTCGCTCGGAGGATTTTACGAAATAATCGCAGGAGAGCGTCGCTGGAGAGCGTCCAAGCTCGCAGGACTTGAGGAGGTTCCGGTAATCGTTCTCGATACCGACGATCTCAAGACCGCGGAAATCTCGCTTATTGAAAATATCCAGAGAGAAAACCTGAACGCAATCGAAGAAGCGCTCGCATACAGAACGCTCATCGAAACGTATTCGCTCACTCAGGAAAGCGTTGCCCAGAGGGTAGGGAAGAGCAGAACGGCAATTACCAACTCGCTCCGTCTCCTTGACCTCCCCGAGGACGTTTCGAGCCTCGTTGCAGACGGAAAGATCAGCGCAGGACACGCTCGCGCGCTGCTCGGTCTCGACAACAAGGACATAATTCCCGAGGTGGCAAACGACGTCTTCGCTCGCGAGCTTTCTGTTCGTGACACCGAGGAGCTCGTTCGCAGACTGAACAAGTCGGCAAGTGCGAAAAAGCCCGTAGTCACCGAGAAAAACGACAACGAGCCCGACTATGTTGCGATCCTCGAAAAGAAGATCAGACAGTCGCTCGGACGCAGAGTCAAGATCGTCAGCGGCAAGAGAGCAAAGAAGCTCGAGATCGAATTTTCGGACGATCGTGACCTCGAAAATCTCCTCACAAAGCTGTGCGGAAAATCGATTTTTGACGACGAATTATAATTCCATAAACAACCATATTTTACAAATAAAGGAAATAACGAAAGGCAAAGACTATGTTAGACATCAGATACATCAAAGAAAATCCGCAGGAAGTTATTGAGCGTCTCGCAATAAAGGGAAAGGACGCAAAAGAGGACATCGCGCGCATTCTTGAGCTTGATTCTGAGCGCAGAGCGCTCATCACCGAGACCGAGGCTCTCAAGGCAGAGCAGAACAAGACCTCGAAGATGATCCCTATGTATAAAAAGGAAGGAAAGGACACCGCCGAGATCTTCAAGCAGATGAAGGAGCTTTCCGACAAGGCAAAAGCGAACGACGACAAGATCAAGGTGGTTGAAGCCGAGCTTAATACCGTTATGCTCGGACTTCCCAACCTCCCCGACCGCGACCTCAAGGCAGGCGGCAAGGAAAACAACGAGCCTCTCCGTTACTTCGGCGAGCCTCACAAGTTCGATTTTGAGCCTAAAAACCACGTTGACCTTTGCACCGACCTCGGTCTTATCGACTACGAGCGCGGCACCAAGCTCTCCGGATCGGGCTTCTGGATCTATCGCGGAATGGGCGCGCGTCTCGAGTGGGCTCTTCTCAACTATTTCGTTGACTGCCACCTTGCAGACGGCTACGAGCTTATTCTTCCGCCCCACATGCTCGAGTACGAATGTGGCGTAACTGCGGGACAATTCCCCAAGTTCGCCGACGAGGTTTACAAGATCGAAAACCCCACCGACAACCGCATGAGATATATGCTTCCCACCGCAGAGGCGGCTCTTGCATCTCTTTACAGAAACGAAATTCTCACCGAGGCAGACCTTCCCAAGAAGCTCTTCAGCTACACTCCTTGCTTCCGCCGCGAGGCAGGATCGTACCGCTCGGACGAGCGCGGAATGGTACGCGGACATCAGTTCAACAAGGTTGAAATGTTCCAGTTCACCACCGTTGAAGGCTCTGACGCCGCTTTCGAGGAGCTTGTAACCAAGGCTGAAAACCTCGTTAAGGGACTCGGATTCCACTTCAGAACCGTAAAACTCGCCGCAGAGGACTGCTCGGCATCCATGGCACGCACCTATGACATCGAGATCCAGATTCCCTCGATGAACGGATACAAGGAAGTAAGCTCTGTTTCCAACGCGCGCGACTATCAGGCTCGCCGCGGAATGATGCGTTACCGCAGAGCAGACGGAAAGATCGAATTTATGCACACCCTCAACGGCTCGGGACTCGCAACCTCGCGTATTCTCCCCGCTCTCGTTGAGCAGAACCAGAACGCTGACGGAAGCGTTACCGTACCCGAAGTGCTCCGCAAGTACCTCGGCTGCGACGTTATTAAGTAAGAGAAAACGAACTTATGGAAACTTTTAAGTAAGGTTTTTGGGAAGGATCGGAAACCCTTTTTGCAAAAAGGGTTTCCGAAAGGATTTATAGATATGAGACTTATCGCAAAGACTGTTTCATCGCTCGAAAAGTGCTTTCTTGACGAGAAGATCGAGTCAAAAAGGGAGATAAACCGCCTTTCCGCCCTTCGCGGAGAGACCTTTTGCTTCCAGATAGCATACACAAACGAGCCAAGCGCAAATCCCAACGACACGCTCTGCTATCTCCACGTGGAGTCCACGATAAAGGACCTCGTAAAGATCAGCAGAATTGACAGCGTACCGGTAAAATTCGCAACCTACGGAAACTGCACCGACGAAAACTATCTCCGAAAGACCCCCGGACTCTATCCCGATCTTATGATCCCGATGACAGAGGAAAGTGAGCTTCACATTCCGCAGGGCTTTCTCGGCTCTCTTTGGGTGGACGTTGAGATTCCGCTCGGCTATCCGCGCGGAGAGTACAATATAAAGGTTGACTTTACGACCGAGCCGCTCGGAAAGGGAAGTGTTGTCGCATCGGTCGAGTTCGAGCTGAACGTCATCGGCGCAGACCTGCCCGAACAGGAGATAACCTACACGCAGTGGTTCCACTGCGACTGCCTTGCAGACTATTACCGCGTTGACGTTTTCAGTGAGCGCCACTGGGAGATCATCGAAAACTATATGAAGTGCGCGGCAAAAAACGGAATAAATGCCATATTTACGCCCGTTTTCACACCTGCGCTCGATACTCCGAAGGGCAAGGAGCGCACCACCGTACAGCTCGTTGAGGTCTGCGAAAAAGAGGGCAAGTGGATCTTTAATTTCGCCCGTCTTGACCGCTGGATCGAGATCGCGCAGCGCTGCGGAATCAAATATTTTGAAATTTCCCACTTCTTCACCCAGCAGGGCGCGACGAACGCACCTAAAATTATGGGCTGGAAGGACGGAAAATATCAGCGTCTTTTCGGTTGGGACACCGAGGCGTCGAGCGACCGTTACGCAGGCTTTTTACGCACGTTCCTGCGCAGATTTATCGACCACATGAAGAAAAAGGGACTCGACAAAAACTGTCTTTTCCACGTTTCGGACGAGCCGCGCGACCGTCATTTTGACGATTATGCGGTAGCAAAGGCGATAATTCAGGACGTTCTTGCAGGATACCACATTTCAGACGCGCTTTCGTCTGTGAATTTCTACAATTCGGGACTCGTTGAGAATCCCATTCCGTCTATCGACTACGTTCACGATTTTATCGACGCAAAGGTTGAAAACCTCTGGACCTACTACTGTTGCGCGCAGCACACAGACGTGCCGAATCGCTTTATTGCGATGCCTCTCAGCCGCGCAAGAATCGTTGGAACGCAGTTCTATAAATATAATATCGTAGGCTTTTTGCAGTGGGGATATAATTTCTGGTACACTATGACCTCACAGGAGCTTATCGACCCCTTTATCTGCACAGACCTCGGCAGAGTACCCGCAGGAGACGGCTATTCGGTATATCCCGCACCCGACGGAACGCCCTACGAATCAATAAGAATCCGCTCGTTCTACGAGGCGCTTTGCGACCACAGAGCGCTGAAGCTTTGCGAGAAGCTTTGCGGAAAAGATGCCGTAACTGCGGCAATAAATTCGATAATGCCCGAGCCGTTTGACTTTAAAAATTATCCGTCAAACGGAATGTATATTCTCGCACTCAGAAACAAGATCAACTCTATGATCGAAGAAAAAATTTAGTTTTAAACAAAGGAAGTAATAACAATGGGAAAGCTTGATCAGATCGCAATGGAAGAAAAAATCCGTCAAGGAAAGGAAAAAGAAATGAAAGAAAAGCGTAAACAGACCAAAGAAAAGATCAAAAAGGAGAAGGTAAGCTTCTTCACCGATTTTAAGAACTTTATTATGAAGGGTAACGTACTCGACCTCGCTGTTGCAGTTGTTATTTCGACCGCATTCAACGCAATCGTTACCGGACTCGTTAAGTACATCATCACCCCCTTTATCACCAACCTCACCAGCGGAAAGAGCGTTGAGGAGTGGAAGTACGTTCTCAAGGCGGCAGTTGAAGAGGTCGTGGACGGCGAAATCACCGTTGTCGAACCCGAGATTGCTATTCAGTACGGTCTCTGGATCCAGACCATTATCGACTTCCTTATTATCGCGTTCAGCATTTTCGTGGTTGTAAGATTCATCAAGACCACCGAGAGACGCCTCAAGGCTAAGGAAATCGCAGAGCAGGAAGCTGCTGCCGCAAAGCAGAAGAAGGCAGACGCGAAGGCTGCTGCAGAAGCTGCTGCTGTTGCACAGGCAGAGAAGGAAGCTCTCGCAGAGTTCTATGCAAACGTTAAAGAGCAGACCGCTCTTCTCAAGGATATCAGCGCACGTCTTGACAAGTAAGTAAGACGCAGTAAATTCCCATAGAAATTACTACCAAAAAGTGTAAAAAAACAGACCGAGACTATAAAAATCACGGTCTGTTTTACATTTTTAATAAAAAAATCACTAAAATCCTTACCAAAACTACTGTTTTTAGTGCAATTTGTACTTTATTTATTAAATTTGTGTTGACAAATCATATATTTTAATGTTATAACTTAGTCAACTAAATTATTTTGGAGGTACTTAAAATGAAAAAGATTTTATCTCTCATTCTCGCTCTCGCGTTCGTCCTTTGCGGCGTAGCGGCACTTAACGTTTCGGCAGACGTTGTAATTAACGACTGGACATCAAACGTGGCGGCGGCTTCTACATAAAGAATTCGGCATACGAATTCGAGTGGAAGGCAGACGGCTCGGGCAAGACCTATGATTGGCCCGCAAACCACAGTGGCTCGCTTACCGAGGGCTCTATTACTGCAACCGTTTGCCCCGAAGAAAACATAGCAATTTATTTCGGCGCAAATAAAATGTCCGCAGTTGAAGACAACGTTGCTTCGGTCAGCTCTTTAACAGATCTTAAATACAGTCTCATTTCTTTCGTATACGTTAGCGGCACGCCTAAGCTCAGGTTCTCTTATGATGACAAGGTCGAGGCAAGTGCAATACCCACCGCAATATCCGATATTCCGCTCACCGATGCAAAATACGGCGTTGACGGAACGAGCGACGTTACCATCAAGGTTGAGTTTACAAAGGACGGCGACATTGCGATCTCCTACAACGGCGAAAAGCTTATCGACGTTACCGGACAGACCATCTACGGAAAGCAGCTCGGTATTATCCCCACCAACCGCGGACCTCTTTCCGGTAAGGTAGGACAGGTTGCAGGTACTGTAAACAGCTTCGAGATCGAAGCGCCCGCTACCGAGCCCGACAACGGCAATCAGGGTGGCGGAAACCAGGGTAGCGTTCCCGACACCGGCGACGCACTCAGCGTTTACCTCGCTGTTTCTGCGGTAGCTCTCTGCGCAACCTTCGCAGTTGCACTCACCTCCCGCAAGAAGATCGAGGAGTAATTCACTTTAAACTCAAATATAAAAAATCCCGATAAAATCGGGATTTTTTGTTTGTTGTTATCGGGAAAAATCGCACCGAAGGTGCACTTTTCCCGTAGGGCGGGGGCTTGCTCCCGCCGAAAGGCTCTCCCTCCGGGAGAGGTCCCGCGATAGCGGGTGAGAGGGTAGTCGTTGCAACAATTTGCCCTCTCCGTCGGCTTCGCGGTTTTCCCCGATGTATATAAATCGGAGGTCATTTGCCGAGGAAAATGACGCGGCGCCGCTTGCGGCGGCTTCGCCACCTCTCCCGAAGGGCGAGGCTTTTCGTTAGCCCATTATAACATAAATCAGCAGAGAAAACAATGTCTCTGCCGGAATTTGTTTGTAGGGGCAACCATTGGTCGCCCGTTTTGGTTTTGCGGTTGTTTGCGGGCGATCAATGATCGCCCCTACTATGTTTCGAAAACATCCTTACGAGAAGCCTCGTAAAGGCGGTGTTTTTTAATAAAATTCTCTCCTGCAAAAGAAAAAAGACTCCGAAATCTCGGAGTCTTTTCATCTTTTAATAATTTCTCTTCTTTCCTTCGAGCGAAATAACAACTCTGCGGTTCGAATCGGTGCCGATACTGTTAGTGGTAACGCCCTCGATCTTCTGTACCTCAGAATGGATAATTCTGCGCTCGTAAGCGCTCATAGGCTCGAGAGTTACGTTTCTCTTGTACCTAAGAACTCTGTTTGCCATACGTCTTGCGAGAGAGCGGAGAGTTTCGTTTCTCTTTGCGCGGTAGCCGTCGATGTCAAGCGATATTTTCATATACTTTTCATCTCTGTCCTCCTCGCCGCGGTTTGCCGCAAGGTTTACAAGATACTGGAGCTGATCGAGAGTTTCGCCGTGGTGTCCGATAAGAGCGCCTGCGTCTTCGCCTACGAGCTCGATTTTCGGGCCGTCCTCGTTTTCTCCGATAACTACGCTTGCCGATATCTCCATATTGTTTATAAGCGTCTCAAGGAAGTTTTTCGCGGTGTAAAGGGGAGCGGGAGTATAAACTATCTTTACTTTAGCGGGAGTCTCGCCGAATCCGAGAAAGCCTTTTTTAGCCTCGCAGATAACCTCGTAGGTCACCTGATCACTCGTAAGACCGAGCTTAAGAGCGCCTTTTTCAACGGCCTCGCTCACCGATCTTCCGCTTTCGATGATTTCCTTCTTCATTTATGATATTTTCCTTTCAAATTATCGTAAAATCTCTTATTTTACGACTTTCTTCTGTGGTCGGGTTTATCGTCCTTGAGCTTCGGAGCCTCAGACGCGCTCTTTTTGTTTTTGTCGGGGATACTGTAAATGGTATCGTCGTCTATGTTGTGAAGCGAACGGTAGGTACCGGGCTTTACAGAAGGTCTGTTGTCCGCGGGATTTTTATACTTTTTAGATCCCTTGCCGTTCATTTCACGCTCTGCCTTCTTATAATCCTCTTCGGTAAACTGAGGATAGGGGAACATCTTCTTGAGAATGAGCTGCTGTACTACGCCGAGGATATTCTGGAAGATCCAGTAGATACCGAGCATTGCGGGGAAGAGGAATGTCATCCACACGCTCATTGCAGGCATCATAAGGTCCATAATAGCGCCCGACATTTTAGATGCACCGTCGCCCTCGGGCTGTACGCCCTGATAAGAAAGCTTTTTGGTAAGCTTCATGCTGAAATACGAAACAACGCCCGTAAGTATCGGAATTATGATATATACGAGGTTTTCTCTTCCGGGGGTAATACTGAGATCAAAGTTGCCGAAAATAGTGAAATCGGGGAGGGTAGAAAGATCGTACTTTCCGAGAACTCCCGCGCTTTCAAGAATCGCGCTTCCATGCTCTCCGTTCAGAGCGGATACGAGGTTGATCTCGGTGATCTTTGCGTTTCCGATGATCTCTCTTGCCGCGTTAAGAACGCTCGTAACGTCTCCGCTTTCAAATCCGCAAATATAGCGGAGCGGATTTCTGATAACGTTATATATCAGAATGATAAGAGGGAACTGTAACAGAAGCGGGAGACATCCGCCCATGGGGTTGTAGCCTTCCTTCTGATAAAGCTCCTGAATCTCCGCCTGCATCTTTCTCTGCTGCTCGGGATCTGTAACACCCTTATATTTCTTTCTGATCGCCATTTCCTTCGGACGAAGGGACGCCTGCTTAACCGAGTTTCTCTGCTGCTTGATAGAGAAGGGGAAAAGCAGAACCTTAGTTACGATAGCAAAAAGAATAATAGCAAGAAGATAGCTGCCGGTGATGTCGTTGAAAAATCTCAGAACTGTTCCAAACAGTTCGCGAAGCCAATCAAACATTACTTCTTTCCTTTTCGATTTTTAATATTCGGGGGAATTTTTGCCCCTATTTCTTCCTTTTAAAAGGATTCTCGGGCACCGGGTCGTATCCTCCCTTGCAAAAAGGGTTACATCTTAAAACGCGCCAGACTGTAAGCGAAAGACCGAAAATAACGCCGAACTCGCGCACTGCGTCGAGTGCGTACTGCGAGCAAGTAGGCGTGAATCTGCAACACGGCTTTTTAAGCGGAGAAATAAATTTTCTGTAAAACCTTATAAGAAGCGTTACAATATTTTCTCTATCTTTCATCTTTCTTTTCCTGAAAACCTTTTTGTAAAAAGGTTTTCAGACTTTCCAAAAACTTTACTAAAAAAGTGACTTTGCTGTGTAAAATAGGGTAAAGTGTGACTTTTTTGTTTTTTTTGCGCTATTTTAAAATATTTCTTTTTCCTTGATAAGATCAAGGCGCTTTGCCGCGTCGAGAAGCTCAAAATAAACGTCGTCAGCCTTGCAGTAAAGTACGGCAGAGCGAGCCGAAATTACAACTAAAAGACCTTTTTTCAGTTCATTTTCTCTTTCAAGACGTCTGTACGCCTCTCTTATCACTCTCTTCGCGCGGTTTCGCTGTACCGCTCCCCCGATCTTCTTGGATGCGGTAATACCAACGCGATTGAGTTCTGCTTTGAGAGGATTTCTCTTTTTCACAAGATACGCAGATTTGTCGGGCAAAACGTAAAGCACTATTTTCTTCTGTACTACCTTTTTTCCAAGCGAATAGGTTTTGGAAAAAAGATGGTTTTCTTTAAGTGAAAATATCTTCATTTCTTACCTCTTTTTTCTTCACGAAAGTGTCGCAGTTCTCTCAAATATTCCGTAAAGCGCGTATTTTACGAAAAAATTTCAGTTTTCGTTTTCAAAATAAAAACCCCCGATAAGAATCGGCGGTCTTTGCTTTTTTTGACTTAATAAGAAAGAGTGTCTCTACCCTTCTGACGACGTCTCTTAAGTACCTTACGTCCATTCTTGGTTCTCATTCTTTTTCTGAAGCCGTGCTCCTTCTGTGCCTGACGTTTCTTAGGCTGATAGGTTCTTACCATTTACTCGCACCTCCGTTCAATACTGTGCATTTTGTTTATTTTAAATCCGATTTTTTAACTATTTTGGTACGGATTCCGGCGCAATCGTCCGCCGGTTTTTCTGCGACGCTTCCTATTATATATCTTTTGAAGGTGTTTTGTCAAGTCCTTTTTTGAAATTTGTACCGATTTTTATAATATTTTTTATATTTTTCCGCTTTTTTAGGAAAGTTAAACGCCAAAAAGAGGATTTTTTTCGTCTCTTTTTACCGCAGTCCGAAGTATTTATATAATTATATATATATTATAATAAAATATTTCGTTTTTCCTCTTGAAAAAATCCACAGGCTGTGATATAATTATTTCATAATTATATTAGCATAGGGGAATTTTGCTTTTTTTGGCTTTTTCCTCAGAGGGAGAAAAAATATGCGCGATCTCGACACCGTATGGGACTCGGTAAAAGCGGTACTGCTCAGCGACGACAGTATGCCCGAAGTCAGCATCAATCTTTGGTTCGGCGATGCAAAGCTTGTTTTGCTTGATGACAAAAGAGCGGTAATAAAAACTACCAGCACCTTAAAACAGGGAATAATCGTAAAAAGATTTGCGGACAAGCTCGCAAATGCCTTTAACACCCTTCTCAGCTACTACCCCGAAATTAAAGTAATCTTAAACGACAGCGAGCTGAGTGAGAGCGCTCCTGAAAGCGCGCCGGCACCCGTCAGAGAGGCTCCTGTTACCGAAGATACCGTAGAGGAAAATTCTACCGAGGATATGCCCGCCTCAATGATCTCAAATTCAGACTACACGTTTGAAAACTTCATTGTCGGATCGTCCAATAAATTTGCTCATTCAGCGTGTATCGCGGTTGCCAAAAACAACATCTGCGAATACAATCCGCTCTTTATTTACGGACATTCGGGTCTCGGAAAGACTCACCTTCTCAACGCGATAATCAACGAGCTTTCAAAGAACAATCCTCAGGTGTCGATAATCTACACCAAGGGTGAGCAGTTCACTAATCAGATGATCGAAAGCATTTCGAGAGGATCGCAGTCCGAGTTCAGACAGAAATACAGAAAAGCGGACGTGCTTCTTATCGACGATATTCAGTTTATCGCAGGAAAAGAGGCAACACAGGAAGAATTCTTCCACACCTTCAACGAGCTTTACGAGGACAACAAGCAGATCATTCTGACAAGCGACCGTCCTCCTAAGGATATAAAAACTCTTGAAAACCGTCTTAAGACCCGTTTTGAAATGGGACTTATTGCAGATATTCAGCCGCCGGACTTTGAGCTTCGTATTGCGATACTCAAAAACAAGTCCAAGAAGATGAACGTCAAGATTCCCGACGAGGTGCTTACCTTCATCGCCGAAAACTTAAAGCAGAATATCAGACAGCTTGAGGGTGCTATCAAGCGCATCTGTGCGCACAGCTTCCTTTCGGGCGCGCCTATCACGCTTGATATGACGAAGGAATGTCTTTCGGCGTTCATCGGCGGAGCAGAGTCTCCCGACGTAACGGCAAAGCGTATCGTTTCTCTCGTTTCAAAGAGATACGGCGTAGCGCAGGACGATATTTACGGAAGAAAGCGTCAGCAGCAGATATGTCACGCAAGAAACGTTTGTATGTATATAATCAAAAACCAGCTTGACCTTTCATATCCCGCTATCGGAAAGATGTTTAACAGAGACCACACAACGATTCTTTCGTCGTGCGAGGCGATCAAGGCAAATCTCGACAAAAACCTTCTCGGTAACGAGATAAACGAGATAATCAAGGAGCTTAACGAATGAAGCCCTTCTATCTGGGAATATCGCAAAACACGTCTGTTAAGGTGGAAAGCATCATAGGGATATTCGATATGGATACGTCAACCATATCTCCCGACACGAGAAGCTTTCTTCGTGCATCGCAGGGAAGCGGAAGGCTTATCTCGAGGGTTTCGGATATACCGAAATCGTTCGTTCTGACAGACGAAAGCGTCTATCTTTCACAGCTTTCCTCACAAACTCTGTACGGCAGACTTTCAGAGGATACAGACTAAAGGTTTTCAACAGATAGCCTGTTAATTTCGTGTTATAAAAAATGTGGAAAACTCCTGTCGGAGGAGCTCGAAAAAAAGCGAAAAATCTTTCCACAGGAAATTCGCAGGAAGCCCCTTTCAGATATAACAGTCAAGGCTTTCAAAAAATCTCGGCAGGGTTGGGAAGAATTTGACAATTCAACACTTTCCACAGACACTACTGCTTCTTCTACTATAATTCTCTATAACTGTAACTGTAAAACGCGCTCGCGTACATCAAACAAACCTCTCTTACGAAAGGACGAAAAAAAATGAAAGTAACATTTGAAAAAACAATTCTTGAAAGCGTAATCAACGACGCTATGTGTGCCGTTTCCGAAAAGAACACTATTCCCGCTATCGAGGGTATCTATTTCAACGCACAGGACGGAAAGTGCGTTATGACTTCCTTTGATACCGAAAAGGGATTCCAGAGCACCGTTGAATGTAATACCGAAAGAGAAGGCAGATACGTTATCAACGCATCTAAGCTCTCTAAGATAGTAAAGCTTATGCCCGACAGCGAGGTAACTATTAACATCAGCGACAACAAGCTTGCTACCATCACGGGAGGCAGAGCAAAGTTTGAGCTTCACGCTCTTTCGGGAGACGATTTCCCGAGTATCCCGATGCTCACGGGTGAGCGCGGATTTAAAATCGAAGCATCTGTGCTTAAAAAGCTTATTTCGCAGGTATTCTTCGCAGTAGCGGTCACCGATCAGAGACCTATGCTTTGCGGTGCGTACTTTGAGATCACCGGCGGCAGCATCAAGGTCGTTTCGTGCGACGGTAACAGACTTGCTCTTCGCGAGAGAAAGTGCGATATCGAGAATATCACCACCGAAAACGCAGAGGAGAGCGGCGACAAGATGTCCTTTATCGTTCCCGGTAAGGCTCTTGCACAGATAATGAAGCTTATCACCGACAAGGACGATATAGTCACTATCTATCTCACCAGAAAGCACGTTATTTTCAGCTTTGACGAAAAGACCTTCTTCTCGCGTCTTATCGACTCGCAGTACATCGACTACGAGAGAGTTATCCCAAAGACTCAGAGAACTGTTGTAAAGGCTTCGAGAACGGCTATGATCTCGGCGCTTGAGAGAGCATCGCTCGTTACAGAGGACAGAGCGCTCGGTCAGGCAAAGAGCTGTGTTAAGTGCGAGTTTGTTGACGACGTTATCAGAGTAAGCTCGTCATCGGTTACCGGAAGCGTTTACGACGAGGTTGCCATTGACAAAGAGGGCGAGGATCTTCTTATCGGCTTCAACTGCCGCTTCCTTATCGATGCGTTCCGCTCGGCTGACAGCGACAGCGTAAAGATCACTCTTAATAATCCTCTTATGAGTATTATTATCGAGCCTGACGGAGAAACCGCAGAAGAGGGCGAAAGATACCTCTACATGGTAAGCCCTGTCAAGATGAACTAAAATGATCTGTAAAAGATCCTTTTATAAGAATTTTCGCAATATTCAGGATCAGGTGATCGAATTTTCCCCCGAGATCAACGTGATTTACGGTGAGAATGCCGAGGGAAAAACGAATGCGCTCGAAGGCATTTATCTCTGCTCGCAGGGGCGAAGCCACAGAACTATCCACGAAAAGGATTTTATAAATTTTGAAAGTGAGATAGCAGAGGTTGGAGTTGCCTACGAAACGGCGTCAAGATCGAACGTTTCGCTCGGGATAAGGTATCTCAGAAGCGGCGGCAAGGTTTGTGATAAAAACCGCGTTCCAGTGACAAAAATGAGCGAATTTATCGGTAATTTCCGAACGGTCATCTTCACACCCGAGCATCTTCAGACGGTGAAAAGCTCGCCGCAGTTCAGACGCAGATTTCTCGACTCGGCGATCTCGCAGATATCACCTGCCTACGTTGCATCTCTCCAAAGATACACAAGGGCGCTCGTTCAGAGAAACAAGCTTCTCCTTCTTGCAAAGGAAAAGGGAGGCTTTGCCGACGATTCTGTTGAAATATGGTCGCTCTCTCTTGCAAAAGAGGCGGCGATGATAGCGAAAATGCGAAGCGCATACATCGAAAAGCTGGCAAGATCGGTTTCCGACGTGTTTTCCGATATGACGTCGGGAAAAGAAAAGACCGAGATCATATACCGCTCACCCGTTGAGGAAGAGCAGTTCGTAAAGATGTTCACATCGTCCTTAGAGCGAGAAATTCGTTTTGGAACGACACTTTTCGGTCCGCATAAAGATGACTTCGAAATCTTCTTAAACTCTCACGAGGCGAAGAATTTTGCTTCACAGGGGCAACAGAGAAGTGTTGCGCTTGCTCTTAAGCTTTCAGAGGGAGAAATATCAAAAGAGGTAAGCGGAGAATACCCCGTATTTCTTCTTGACGACGTTCTTTCCGAGCTTGACGAGAACAGACGCGATTTCGTTGTCTCGCGGATACACGGAAAGCAGGTTATCGTCACCTCGTGCGATCAGAATAAGATTATAGGCGCGAGAATGATCCGTTGTACGGGTGGAAGGTATGAGTATTAAGCCTTCCCTCACAAGGGAAGGCTTTATAGGAAAAATTTTGCTTTGCAAAATTAAATAAATAAACAATATATCAATTAAAGTTTTGAAAGGTGCGGAAAACTTTTTCAAAAGTTTTCTGCGAAAAGAAAATGGAAAACAAGACTAATATGCAGTACGATGAAAATCAAATACAAGTCCTTGAAGGACTTGAAGCGGTAAGAAAGAGACCGGGTATGTATATCGGCTCTACCTCTATTCGCGGACTTCACCATCTCGTTTACGAGATCGTGGACAACTCGATAGACGAGGCTCTTGCAGGTCACTGTAACGAGATCACCGTAGTCCTTCACCCCGACGGAAGCTGTTCTGTAAAGGACAACGGACGCGGAGTTCCTTCGGCACTTAACCCGAAGCTCGGTCTCCCGACTCCCGAGGTCATCTTCACAGTCCTTCACGCAGGCGGTAAGTTCGGCGGCGACGGATACGCTATCTCGGGCGGTCTCCACGGTGTTGGTGCATCGGTAGTTAACGCTCTTTCCGAGTGGCTTATCTACGAGGACCACTACAACGGCGAGAAATTCACAGAGTCGTTTGAGCGCGGAAAGGTAACGAAAGGCTTTGAAAAGCTCGGTTCTACCGACGATCACGGTCTTTACGTACGCTTCAAGCCCGACGCTGAAATATTCGACGAGGTAGTATTTGATTACACAACTCTTATAAACAGACTTCGCGAGCAGGCATTCCTTAACGCAGGAATCAAGATCATCTTCCGCGACGAAAGAAGCGAAGAGCCTGTTGAAAACGTGCTTCACTACGAAGGCGGAGTTATATCGTTTGTAGAATATCTTAATTCCTTGAAGCACTGCGAAAATATCAACCCCGAGCCTATATTCATTACGGGTAAGAAGGGAATGACCTCGCTTGAGATCGCGCTTCAGTATAACGATACCTATAATGAAACGCTTATGACCTTTGCAAACAACATCAATACCATCGAGGGCGGTATGCACGAGATGGGATTCAAGGCGGCACTTGCGAAGGTAATGAACAATTTTGCAAGAAAGTACAACTTCCTCAAGGAAGCGGACAAAAATCTTTCGGGTGAGGACGTAAGAGAGGGTCTTTGCGCGGTCGTTTCGGTCAAGCTTCAGAACGCGCAGTTCGAGGGTCAGACAAAGACCAAGCTCGGAAACGCGGACATCAGATCGTTCGTTGACTCGGTAGTTACCGAAAAGCTCACCGAATTCATGGAAGAGAATCCTGCTATATGCAAGGCTATCCTTGATAAGTCTCTCGCGGCGGCACGCGCAAGAGAGGCGGCAAGAAAGGCAAGAGAGTTGACAAGACGTAAGGGCGCTCTTGAAAGCGGCGGACTCCCCGGAAAGCTCTGGGACTGCCAGGAAAGAAACGCAGAGGTCACCGAGCTTTATCTCGTAGAGGGTAACTCGGCAGGCGGATCTGCAAAGGACGGAAGAAACAGTAAATTCCAGGCTATTCTTCCTATGAGAGGTAAGGTCCTCAACGTAGAGAAGAGCCGACTTGATAAAATTTACTCGAATACACAGCTCATTCCGATAATTCAGGCTATCGGCTGCGGAATCGGAAGCGAGCTTGATATAGCAAAGCTTCGTTACGGCAAGATAATCATAATGGCCGATGCCGATATCGACGGAGCGCACATCCAGATACTCCTTCTCACATTCTTCTTCAGACACATGAGAAAGCTTATCGAGGACGGACACATCTACCTCGCACAGCCCCCGCTCTTCAAGGTGTTCAAGGGTAAGCAGGTAAGATACGCCTTTACAGAGGAAGAAAGAGATATATATATCAAGGAGCTTGGTGAAAAGAACGTTGAAGCAAGCCGCTATAAGGGTCTTGGTGAGATGAATCCCGAGCAGCTGTGGGAAACTACGATGAATCCCGAAACGAGAACTCTCCTTCGCGTAACTATCGAGGATGCACTCCAGGCAGATGAAGTTTTCTCGGTACTTATGGGAGAAAAAGTAGAGCCGCGCCGCGAGTTCATTGAGCAGAACGCAGTTTACGTAACCAACCTCGACGTTTAATCAACACTGAAAACACAAGTTTTCCACAGACTTTTCCACAGGGTATAAAGCCTGTTAGTGGAAAATCCACAATTTGTTGAAAAACGGTATTAAAAAGTGTGGAAAACTCTGTGGGAATTGTGGAAAATTTGTTCGCGATAATCTCAAAAAAAGCGAAAAAGACCGAAAAAAATAAAAAAACGAAATAAAAAATCGAAACAAACAAGATGCGTTTTCTAATGCGAAAAAGCATGTGGAAAACGCAAAATCAGCGTGAAGATCAAGTCCTGAAAAAAGCGCTGAAATATTTTGAAAGGTTCAAAGAAAAAAAAGCTATGGAACAGGAAAACTTTGAATTTAAAGACCAAAAAATAATAGACGTCCACATGGAAAAAGAGGTCAAGACCTCGTTTATAAACTATGCGATGAGCGTTATAGTAAGCCGTGCTCTTCCCGACGTACGCGACGGTCTTAAGCCGGTACACAGAAGAATCCTCTACGCGATGTACGAGGACTCGCTTACCTATAACAACCCGTACAGAAAGTCGGCAACCACCGTCGGTAACGTGCTTGGTAGATACCATCCTCATGGTGACGCGGCAGTTTACGACTCGATGGTACGTCTCGCACAGCCCTTCTCAATGAGATATACTCTCGTTGACGGTCAGGGTAACTTCGGTAACATAGACGGCGACCAGGCGGCTGCTTACCGTTACACCGAGGCCCGTCTTACGAGAATGGCAAACGATATGATGACCGATATTGACAAGAACGTTGTCAATTTTCTTCCTAACTTCGATAACAAGCTTCAGGAGCCTGAGGTGCTTCCTGCAAGATTCCCCAACCTTCTTGTAAACGGAAGCGTGGGAATTGCAGTCGGTATGGCAACCAACATTCCGCCTCACAACCTTTGCGAGGTAATTGACGGCGCTATTTACCTTATGGAAAACCCCGAGTGCGAGATCACCGATCTTATGGAGTTTATCAAGGGACCTGACTTCCCGACTCACGCGACTATCTGCGGAACTCGCGGTATTTACGATACTTATACCACAGGTCACGGTAAGATCATCGTTCGCGCAAAGGCAGAGCTTGACGAGGATAAGCGCAGAATTATCATCACCGAGATTCCTTATCAGGTAAACAAGCAGCTTCTCGTTGAATCTATGGCAAACTGCCATAAGGACAAGAGAATCGAGGGTATTACCGATATCCGCGACGAAACGGGTAAGGACGGTATGCGTATCGTTGTTGAATACAGACGTGACGCAAACGGTCAGGTTATCCTTAACCAGCTTTACAAATATACACAGCTTCAGGACACCTTTGCGGCAAATATGCTCGCTATCGTTAACGGTGTTCCGAAGATCCTTAACCTCAAGGAAATGCTTGAATATTACGTAGAGCATCAGGAAAACGTTGTTGAAAGACGCGTAAAGTACGATCTCGACAAGGCTCTTGCAGAAATGCACATCTTTGAGGGATACAAGATCGCTCTCGACCATATCGACGAGATAATCAAGATGATCCGTGCGTCCGAATCGATACCCGATGCAAGAGTAAAGCTTATGGAAGCGTTCGGATTCTCCGAAATTCAGGCTCAGGCGATAGTCGAAATGCCTCTCGGACGTCTTTCGGGACTCGAAAGAACCAAGATAGAGGACCGTCTTGCAAAGCTTACCGCTCTCGTTGGCGAGCTTCGCGGAATCCTTGCAGACGAAACCAAGGGCGCTATCAAGAATATTATCAAGGAAGACCTTCTCAAGATCAAGGATCGCTTCGGTGACGAAAGAAGAACCGCTCTCGTTCCGTGGGAAGAGGAGATCGACTACGAGGATCTTATCGAGCAGCATACCTGCGTAATTTCTCTCACTCACGAGGGATATATCAAGCGTCAGAACAGTGACGTTTACTCGGCACAGCGCCGCGGCGGTAAGGGTATTATCGGTACTACCACCAAGGAAGAGGACTTCGTTGAGAAGATCATGGCGGTAGATAGCCACTCCTTCCTTCTTATGTTTACAACCAAGGGTAAGATATACGTTACCAAGGCGTACGCTATTCCCGAAGCGGGAAGAACGTCCAAGGGAACTTATATGAAGAATCTCCTTGAGCTTGACGAAAACGAAAAGGTAACCGCAATGATCTCGGTCAAGGAATTCTCCGACGATGATTACCTGCTCTTTGTTACAAAGAAGGGTGTTGTCAAGAGAACTGCACTTTCCGAGTACGAAAACCGCAGAAAGGGCGGAAAGATCGCTCTCCTTCTCGATGAGGACGACGAGCTTGTTTACGTCCGTCACACCAGCGGAAACGACGATATTATTATCGCAACCAGAAACGGTAATGCGACCAGATTTACCGAAAAGGACGCTCGTCCTATGGGACGTACCGCTCGCGGAGTCCGCGGTATCCGCCTTGAAGAGGGCGACTGGGTAGCAGGCGTTGTTCTCGTTGAGGACGACAAGCAGCTTATCACAATCACCGAAAACGGCTTCGGTAAGCGTTCTGAATTTGAGGAATTTGCTTGCCATAACAGAGGCGGTAAGGGTGTTTGCTGCCACAACGTAAACGAAAAGACGGGCTGCCTCGCATCTATCGCGTCTGTTTCTGAAAGCGACGACCTTATGCTTATGACGAGCGAGGGAACGATGATAAGAATGGCGGTCTGCGAGATCCCCGTTTACAAGAGAAGCGCAGGCGGTGTTATCGTTATGAGAACCTCGGGAGAGGCAAAGGTTGCAACCTTTACAGTTGTCGCAAACGAAGATGACGTAGAGACTGAGGGCGGAGAGACTCCTGCCGAGGCATCTGCTGAAACTCCCGTAGTTACCGAATAAAATGAAAAACGCGAAAAGAATTTTATCTTTTATACTCGCTCTTTGCACGCTCGTTTTGTCACTTGTTTCCCTTGCTTCGTGCGGTAAAAGATACACCGACGAGGAGGCAAGAGAGATACTTGCAGAGCTTCTTGAAAAAGAGGTCAAGATATGCAAGGTCATCTACGGAGAGGGACTCAAAACGAGAGAAGATCCGGGAGAGCATAAAAACGACTCTACCTTCTATTATATGGAGGTTGCGTCCGATTCGGAATATATCGGACTTTCCCAGCTGAAGGAAGCGGTAAAGGAGGTCTATGCGACCGACGTTTTACTTGACGTCTGGGAGTACGCCTTCGGAAGCGACGGAGAAGAGGAAAAAACGATAATTCCAAGATATGCCGAAAATGACGGTTATCTTCAGATAGACGTTACAAACGAGGGATTTAATCTCAAAAACGTTGCGTATATCGGGGAGAGCAGTGTGAAGCGAGTCAGAAAGAATATGATAGAGATCGACATCAAGATCTCGTCTGACGGAGAATCCTTCCGCGACAAGACGCTCGTTCTTAAAAACGAGAACGGTGTCTGGAAGCTTGACACGCAGTCTTGGTGCGTGGATATGGTATGGTAATGTGTTTGAAACGAGGGATAGAAGAAGATTAGTTTGTGCGAACACACAGTAGACGCTATTATCTCTTGTTTTTCCGACTTTCTGTGTCGACAGAAAGTCTCGCAAAGAACGATTAAGGACAGGGAGGGGTGAGTATCCTCCTGAAAGCCTTCTCCAGCGGAGAAGGTGTCAGCCGAAGGCTGACGGATGAGGAGATCAAAGACTTAGTTTGTGCGAACACACGAAAACGCGTTTGTGCATTACTTTTCCGACTTTCTGCGCCGACAGAAAGTCTCGCAAAGATCGGCTGTTAGGGAGGGGAAAAACCGCACCTTTGGTGCGCCTACGGTTTGCTCCGCAAACACTCCCCCCTCCCTTCAGGAAACACCCTCCCCCTTCGGCAAACGCGCTCCCAACGGCGTCGCGGTTTGCCCGCCGCAATGCGGCGTGTCTGATCGATGCGGCGCGGAAGGGCGCCTTTGATAGCTAACAGGGATAAAGTTTAAAGAACATATAAACAAAAGAGATAATTATTTTTAAGTAAAGTTTTTGAAAGAGCGCGAGAAAACTTTTTTCAAAAAGTTGTCTCGCACAAGAAAGGATCTGAAAAAATGGCTAAAGCACCGGTAAAGAAAGAGGCGGCTGCTCGAATTGACAGTGCAGACGCAAAGAAAAAAGCACTTGAAACAACCCTTCTGCAGATAGAAAAAAATCACGGAAAGGGCGCGGTAATGCGTCTTGGCGAAAGCCCCGAGCTTAATGTAACGGCAGTTTCGACAGGCTCGCTCACGCTCGACCTTGCGCTCGGAATCGGCGGACTTCCCAAAGGAAGAATCATTGAAATATACGGACCTGAGTCCTCGGGTAAGACTACGCTCGCTCTCCACTGCGTTGCAGAGGTACAGAAAAAGGGCGGAGTTGCGGCATATATTGACGTAGAAAACGCGCTTGATCCCGTTTACGCGGCGGCGCTCGGAATACAGACGAACGATCTTCTCGTATCCCAGCCCGACAGCGCAGAGCAGGCGCTCGACATCACCGAAGCATTCGTGCGCTCGGGCGCGGTTGACATCGTTGTCATCGACTCGGTAGCGGCTCTCGTTCCTCAGCAGGAGGTTGACGCAGAGATGGGCTCCTCGCAGGTTGCGGTTCAGGCTCGTCTTATGTCGCAGGCGCTTCGTAAGCTCACCAGCGCGATATCCAGAACGAACTGCATCGTTATCTTTATCAACCAGCTTCGTATGAAGGTTGGCGTTATGTACGGAAACCCCGAGACTACTCCCGGAGGAAACGCGCTTAAATATTACGCATCGGTAAGAGTTGACGTTCGCCGCACCGAAACTCTCAAGAGCGGAAGCGAGCTTTACGGAAACAGAACCCGTTGCAAGATTGTAAAGAACAAGGTTGCGCCCCCCTTCAAGACCGCAGAATTTGACATAATCTACGGCAAGGGAATTTCCAAGGTCGGCGAGATACTCGACATCGGATCGAATATGGGCATCATCGAAAAGAGCGGCGCTTGGTTCTCTTATAACGGCGAGAGAATCGCGCAGGGAAGAGACAAGGCTCGCGCATATCTCGAAGAAAATCCCGACGTTATGGCAGAAATTGAAGAGAAGATCAGAAACGCAGGCGACGAAGCCATCGCGCAGAACGAGGAAGAGCTTCTCCTTGACGATGCAGATTTCGAGCTTGATTAAAACAAAAAAATCACTTACTCGTTTGAGTAAGTGATTTTTTATTACCTATTCCTGTTATTTTCCAAGCTGCTTGGTCTTTTCAAACGATGCTTTTATCGCACTTTGTATGATACTGTCAAAATCACGCTCGTTCAGTGTACGCACGCCCTCGATAGTGCTTCCGCCCGGACTGCAAACTGCGTCTCGAAGCTCTGTCGGGGTCTTATCCGAGCTATCAAGAAGCTTTGCCGAGCCGATGAGCGTCTGCACTGCGTAAGAAATCGCTCTTTCGCGGTCGAGTCCGCAATTTTCCGCTCCTTTTGCGAGAGCGTCAATAAACATAAATACGAATGCGGGACCGCATCCCGAAAGGGCACAGCCTGCGTCAATAAGCTCCTCGGGGAGCTTATCAAGGCGTCCTGCACACGAGAGAACGTCCAAAAAGAGATTTTCAATTTCTTCGGTAACTACGGGACAAATATCGTAAAGGATCATTCCCTCTCCGACCGAAACGGGTGTGTTCGGCATAATGCGAATGACGGGGCAGATCTTGCTTGTTATACTCGCGATCTTCTCAATTTTTACGCCTGCCGCCATAGAAACGAGTGTCGGCCGGCTTTCTCTTTTTTGGAGAGTGGGCAGAATTTCGTTAAGCGTTGCCTCGATGAAATTCGGCTTGACTCCGAGGAAAATGAGGTCGCATTTTTCCGTTATCTCGATAGCGCTCGACTCCTTCGCCTTGCCGCCCGTTGCCTTTACAAGCTCTGCGACCTTTTCGGGAAATTTGTCCGCTACGAGTATTTCGTATTCGTTTTTTGCTTTGGATGCGGCAAGAACGAGCGCACCGCCCATATTTCCTGCACCGATAAATCCTATTTTTTTCATATAGTACCTTTCTTTTGCGAGACAACTTTTTGAAAAAAGTTTTCTCGCGCTCTTTCAAAAACTTTCTTGAAAACCCTTTTTGTAAAAAGGGTTTTCAAACTTTCCCAAAAACTTTAGTTAATAGATGTGTATCCGTTTTTTTGCGTAGCAAAACGTTTTAATAAAATTTTACAAGAAATCCTACCTTACCTGTCCGTTACCGCGAATAATATACTTATACGTGTTAAGCTCACAAAGTCCCATAGGACCTCTTGCGTGAAGCTTCTGCGTGGAAATTCCGATCTCGCATCCGAGACCGAATTCTCCGCCGTCGGTAAAGCGAGTTGATGCGTTTACGCAAAGCGCCGAGCTGTCGATAGCTCTTGTAAAATAGTCGGCAGCTTCGGGATTTTCGGTGATTATCGCCTCCGAATGTCCCGTCGAATGTGCCGAGATGTGTTCGCACGCCTCTCTAACTCCCGACACGATCTTGACAGCAAGAATATAGTCAAGAAATTCGGTATCGAAATCGTTTTCACCGGCCATATTTCCGTCAATGATCTTTGACGAAGCACCGTCAAGGCGAAGCTCAACGGGGATCTTGCCCTCGGAAATTCGCTTGTCAACGAGGATCTCTTTAATAGAAGGAAGAATCTTTTCGGCGATTTTTTCGTCAACAAGGCAGACCTCCGCGGCGTTGCACACAGAGGGACGGCTCGTTTTCGCATTTTCGAGAATTTTCAGCGCTTTTTCGGTGTCGGCGTCGCCGTCGATATAAATATGGCAAATTCCCGTGCCGGTCTGTATGCAGGGAACCTTTGCGTTGTCGGTGCAAGCCTTGATAAGTCCTGCGCCTCCTCTCGGAATGAGAAGGTCGATATATCCGACTCCGTTCATAAGCTCTGCGGCGCTGTCGCGGCTTGTGTCCTCGATTATCTGAACTAGGTCCTCGGCAAGTCCTGCCGATTTTATGCCCTCGCGGAGAGCCTTCGTTATCGCGCGAGCCGAGAGAGCGGCTTCCTTTCCGCATCTCAGAATACAGGCGTTGCCCGACTTGAGAGCGAGTGCCGCCGCGTCAGAGGTAACGTTCGGACGGCTTTCGTATATGATGGCGATAACCCCCATAGGCGAGGAAACCTTTTCGATGATAATTCCGTTCGGTCTCTGTGTTGACGAGATGATTTTTCCCACAGGATCGGGAAGATCTATGACCTCGCGTATTCCGTTTGCCATATCCTCTATCCGCTTTTCGCTAAGCGAGAGACGGTCGAGCATAACGTCCGAGATCTTGCCCCTTGCACGCTCGACGTCCTCGCAGCTTGCCGCAAGGATCTCGTCCTTATGAGATATGAGCATATCCGCCATATTTTTGAGCGCGCGGTTTTTGTCCTCTGTTGACAGAGACGCGAGGCTGCTCTTGACCGCCTTCGCTCTTTTCATAATTTCAAGTGTCGTAATCATAATTTTTGCGGAAACTTTTTGTAAAAAAGGATTCCAAACCTTCCAAAAAACTTTAATTAAAGGGATTTTTAATATATTTTTATAGTTGCGAACTGTATTCTTCTCTTGCCCGTCTCGGGGACGTTCGTGGAGTTCATATAATAGATTGTATGTCCGTCCGAGGAGAACACAAACGCAGGGCTATATCCGATTCTTGATGCGCCGCTTTCGGTGGTGTCCGTACCGGTGGTGTATTTGAGAGGATTTTCCATAGTAGTCCAGGTCTCTCCGTAGTCGAAGCTGACGAAAAGTCTATGTGTACCGTCGCCGTTATGCTCAAACATTGCGCTCGCAATAAGTGTTCCGCACTCGCCACCGACAGGTACCCAGATACAAGAGGGAGCGCTTCCGCCGAAGAAGATTCCAACGTTTCCGCGTGCGCTGACTGTCGCTGTGATAGTTCCTGCGATTATTTTAGTTTCATGGATCGCAGGCCATTCGTAGGTGAGATTATTTTCGGTTGAAGGCCAGTACATAAGGCGGTTTTCGTCAGTAAAGAGCCAACTGTATCCGCGAAGAACTGTCCACGTGTCTTTGGTATCAAGTCTCACCTTGTTTGTCGGGGGAGTTTCGGTAAAGGTGGGGATAAATATCGGATTTTCGGGGGCGGGAGGATCACTTTCGGTGTTATCCTCCTCGGTTTCGCCGCCGTTATCGGTGTTTCCGCCGTTATCGGTGGTATTGTCTCCGCCGCCCGATACGTTTCCGCTGTTATCAGTGCTTTCGCCGCCGGTATTACCGCCAGGATTGTTTCCACCGTTTCCGCTATCGCCGTCGGGATCGTTATTGTCGTCCTCGCCGCCGGTGGGGTTGTTTTCGTTGGTATTATCGTCGGTATCCGAGCTGTCACTGTCATCGCCCGACTCTCCGCCCTCTGGGGTGCTGTCAGACGTACTATCGTCAAAGGAGTCGTCTGTGTCGCCGCCCTCGCCGTCACCTTCTCCCTCGTTGTCGGGGTTTTCGGGAAATTCAGGAACTTCAGGAGTATCGGGTGTGTCAGGAGTATCGGGTGTGTCAGGGGTATCGGGTGTGTCAGGGGTATCGGGAGTTTCGGGGATCTCCTCGTTTTCTTCGCCTGTTTCGTCGCTCGGATCGTTTTCGGGTATATTGTTATCAGGCTCGGACGGACTGCTCTCGCCGCTCGGAGTGTCACCCTGAGGTGTTTCGGAGTCGTTTTTTATACAAGCTGAAAGGGATAAAATGAAAGTGAATACAAGAAATATTGCCAAAATCTTTTTCATAGCTTTCGTTTCTCCTTTTTTGTTTTAAAAAGTGAATTATTTTGCGATAAACCTCGTGCCGACCTTGCTACCCTCGGCAATATCGTAGAGAAGCTCGGGCTTTCCGCCGTTTGCGATGATCATATCAACGCCGTTTTTCATACAGTTATCTGCCGCGCGGAGCTTTGTCGTCATTCCGCCCGTGGAGAGCTCACTTCCTTTTCCGCCTGCAAGAGCGAGAATCTCGGGAGTGATCTCGCGCACCTCGTCAATGAGACGGGCGCAGCTGTCTGTGTGTGGATCTGCCGTGTAAAGTCCGTCAATATCCGAAAGAAGAACGAGAAGATCTGCCGAAATACTGACGGCGGTCATTGCGGCAAGCGTATCGTTGTCTCCGATAACGATCTCCTCAGTCGCTATCGTATCGTTTTCGTTGATTACGGGGATCGCGCCAAGCTCGAGAAGTCTGCCGAGAGTGTTGTGGAAGTTCTCGTGTCTCGTTTCGCTCTCTATATCAGCGGCGGTGAGAAGGATCTGCGCTACCGTGTGATGATATTCAGAAAAAAGCTTATCGTAGGTGTACATAAGCTCGCACTGACCGACGGCTGCCGCCGCCTGCTTATAGCGCAGCTCCTTCGGGCGAACGGTCATGCCGAGCTTGGACATGCCCACCCCGATTGCACCCGAGGTTACGAGCACAACATCAAGCCCCGTGTTCTTTATATCGGTAAGCACGCGCGCAAGCGTTTCAAGGCGGCGCAAATCAAGCTTGCCCGTGGCATGAGTAAGCGTTGACGTTCCGATTTTTATAACTATTCTTTTTATATTTTCAGGTCTAAGCATCTTTATCCACCGCTCCACTTATATATCTTTTTGAATATTATTTTTAATTTTAACATACCCCGAAGGTTATTGCAACGGCATAATTCTTGCCTTACTCTTTACTGCTCAATATACGAATCAAGGTCTTCAGGGAGTGTTACCTCGACACCGTCGCCGTATTTTATATTTGAAGCCATGGCCGTCATTTTCATATCCACAGCCTCGCCATCCTGTATCTGCGCAAGGTCCATGCTGAATCCAAACTCAACAAGTACGCCATTTTTTACGGAAGCCGTGGCGGACATTGTCTTGTATTCCGTATCTGCAGCTCCTATCGCGTTATTGAGTGGCGTATATGCATACTCTGCGGTATATGTGACCGTGCCGTCGGAGGCTTTTGCCTTTGTGATTTTTTCAAATGCGGAGATCGGGTCTGCATCGCCCTGCATAGTTTCAGCACCCATCTCTTCTTTTGCGCTTTCAAACGGCATCGCAGTCTTTACCTTTTCGCCCGCGACATCCAGATACATATACCCACTAGCGTAGTAATAGTTCACATCAAACATTTCGGCTATCTTCTCGATTTTTCGGGTTACCTTGCCGCAATATGACATTTTGCTCTCATCCCCGCGAAGCTCCGCAGCGGTCTTTATGCTCTGCTTTATATCCGCATACACTTCGCCGCCGACAGAGATCTTTGACTCCACGGTCATATCCATTGAAACCTTTGACGCATGGTCAAATTCCTCACGGCTCTGCACATATTCGCGGTAGTTTTCAAACCGCTCACAAAGACCCTTCGCATCGGCAATCTTGCCGGACTTGACAAGCTTTGTGAGAAGGTCTGCCTCGCCCGACTTCGGAGCGGTCGCAAGCGCGGTATAGCTCATTGCGGCAACGTGGTCACGCAGGAAATTATCCTCATCACAGTTTATATCATCAACCACTTTCTTTTCTCTTGCAAAGTCGAGGGCTTTCGCATATGTAAAATCGCCGCCCGCGCTATCGGAATAGCCGAGCGCGCGGAGAAGGAAGGTTGCATACTGCACGGCGGTGCATTTATCGGAATATCCGAAGGTCGCGGCGCTCGTTCCCTTTGTAAGCCCGCAGTTGTGGAGATACTGCACATACGGCTTTGCCCAGTCGGCAACGTCGGTATACGGCGCGGTATAGGAAAGCGCGAGAGCTTCCTTCTCTGCACCGAGCAGACGGACAAGCATTGTTGCCGCTTCAGCCCTCGTTGGTGCGCGGTCAAGCTCAAAGCCTTTCTGCGTGCCGTTAAACACACCTATTTCGTTCATCTCTTCTGCGCAGTGCTCAAAATCGGCGGCAATCGCGGCGACGGAAAGGGATACACAAAGCGCAAAAATCATTACAAGTATTTTAACTGTTCTTTTCATTTTTTCCAATACCTCCCTGAACTTATGTTTTCAGTGTAGCAGAAAAACAGGCAAACATCAAGAGAAAACTCCCTCTTTTACATCTGTTTTTTGTGTGCGGCGTGGTAATGCAGACAGAAACGGCGAACGAAAATCCGCCCGCCGTTTTGGATTATTCCGCCGTTATTCCGTAGCTTTCAGCCAGCTTGATAAGCTTCTCTGCCCATTCGGGAGATTCTTCCTCCAGATATTCAATCGCGCTTTTTTCTCCTATAAATTCGTTTGCTAAATATTTTTCATAGGGGTTTGCGCCTCGCTCAAGGAAATATTTAAAGGTCTCATAAGAATATTCACCGCCGCCGTAACAGTATCCGCAGAGATTACGCGGATCAGACGCATCATATCCCCATTCTTCAACGAGATACCTGATTACTTTCTCGTGCTTTTGAACGCATGCAGCCTGTAAAAGTCGTTCCTTTTTGGGGTCTGTCCCTGCTTTCAGCAGCTCCTCCAAAATCTCAAGTCCGTTTGGATGAAGTTCTTCTCCACCGGTAGACAATACCCGAACCCCGGGGTGAGCGTTTCTATATTTCGAAAAATCGACATCAGCACCTTTTTCAATTAGAAACTTAACTATTTTCAAATTATCAGCACTGTCGCTTCCCGCTGCAAAACCTAACGGTGACGTGTTGGTCAATATCGGTGCATAATTGACGTCAGCACCTTTTCCCACCAAAAGCTTAACCATTTCAAAATTGCCTGCCTTGCAAGCTTCACCCAACGGAGTGTATCTCTCACTTTCGGACGCCGCAGTTTTTATAAGAGAGTCGCTAACGCAATTCGGATTTGCAGATTTTAAGATCCATGCCAGTTTGTTTATATCGTTGTTTTCTATTGCCGCAATCATTCTACGGCATTGAATTTTTTGAAAAGGGACAACCAGAATGCTTGACAATAAAAAAAGCAATAAACAATTTTTTATAAATTTCAATATTTTCTTAGTTTTCAAATCCTAAAAAACCTCCTAACCTTTGATATCTTTCAGTGGAATCTTCAGGTGTATTTCCATACCGTAGCCACGGCAATACATCTACAACGAGATGTGCAAGCCACAAATCCGGATCTGCGTAGTTATATGTACCTTCGTCTTCGTCTGCGGCAACGATATCCCCCTCATGATCAAAGATAATTTCACGTTTTCCATCCGGAGAAACATATTTGATATTCGTTTCATCATCCTCCGCTGTGAATTGGTGACAATTGGCTAACTCTGTTTCCCAGTTCCATTCTTTCGCTTCATCTTCATTTTGGGGCAAATCAACATTATATTGATTTCTTCCATAATGAATTTTCTTGATTTCGTTTTCCAAAATTTCATTCGCTTCTTCTCGGGACTGACGGTCTGACAGAGGATTCAATACCGTTTTCATCGCCGACTGAGTTTCCGGAGATAAATTATCATAAATTCTTACAAGTTCGTCCAAAAAGTTTTTCCGATCTTCCCAAGGTTCTTTAATTTTATCCCACAATGTTTCCTTGGGCTTTTGAGAGGTATTCTTCACCTGCGTATATGCGGGTGTTGTGCCGGAATAGAGACTTATTTTTGCTCCCCCGTCTTCCGATATTTTGTACGGGGTCTTTTGTATCTTTGGCGCTCCTTCAACTGAAGGACGGTACGGAAGCTTTTGTATTTTTTGTTCTCCATAAACCGAAGGACGGTATGGGGCTTGTTGTATTTTCGGCTTCTGCCATAACTTCATTTCCTGCGATGAGGGGTTTTCCCTTGCAGAGATAAACCCTTCGAGGAATGCTTCATAGTCCTTTTCCGTCACGTTATCTCCAACTATTTTTATGTTTGACGGAAATTGGTCTTGAGGTTTGGTTTGCATTGTTGCCTGCGAGTCACGGTTTCTATTCAGTATCTTTCCCGGCTCGAAGTCCATGAAAGTTTTTGGTCGCTTGTTGAATAAATCTTGAGTTATCATTTCTTTTCCTCCATTATATTATATTTGTTGGTTTTTTGCAAATTTTTGCAAAATAAAAAAATGGACGCCCTGCGCACGAGGAGCGTCCTTCCTGAACTGACTAAGAAATTCACAGCAGTACACTCCAAAGCATCACTGTTGTGTATTATATCACAAATTTATTTTTTGGTTTGCCAAGTTTTTGCCAACTTTTTTGGCAAATGATAAACAGAAAAAGGAAAACCCGTTTTTCGGGTTTTCCTTTTCGAGGAAGCTTTTTATTATTCTTCAATGTTGCCGAGGAATGCGCGAAGCTTTTCGTTGTCTCCGTCAAGCACCGCTTCGGGACTTCCGTCGGCTTCAATAAGTCCGTCAGCCATGAATATAATGCGGTCGGAAACGTCGCGCGCAAACTTCATTTCGTGCGTGACGATAACCATTGTCATCTTAGTCTCCGCAAGCTCACGGATAACGCGGAGTACCTCCTGCGTAAGTTGCGGGTCAAGCGCACTCGTTGGCTCGTCGAAGAAAAGAACCTTCGGCGAAAGTGCAAGCGCACGGGCGATTGCGACTCGCTGCTGCTGCCCGCCCGAAAGCTCGCACGGGTAGTTTCCTGTTTTATCGGAAAGCCCGACGCGGTCAAGAAGTGAGAGCGCGTTATTTCGTATTTCCTCAATTATCTGCTTCTTGCTCGCTTTATAATCCTCGCGTTCCTTTGCAAGGAGCTTCGGCGCAAGCATTACGTTTTCAAGCGCACTGTACTGTGGGAAGAGGTTATATGACTGGAACACAAGCCCGCACGCAAGCTGCCAGCGACGCTGGTCCTCGCGGCTCTTTCCTGCCCTGTTTGCAGAATCATATACCACATCGCCATCTATTGATATCTTTCCGCTCGTTGGAATCTCAAGCGCGTTTATGCAGCGCAAAAGCGTTGTTTTTCCGCTTCCCGATGATCCGATAACAGAGAGCACCTCGCCCTCTTCCATGGAAAAATCTATCCCGCGGAGCACCTCGGTCTTGCCGAAGCTTTTATATAGATTATTAACTTCTAAAATAGCCATGGCTTAACCTCTGTAATAATCAAGTTTCTTCTCTATGTAAGCGAAGAGAAGCGTAAGTATGCCATTAAAGGCAAGGAAGTAAAGCGCGGTTGAGAAAAGCGGCCCGATAAGCCCCTGCTTTGTGAAACGCTCGGCGCACATGATAATCTCCGTTACCGCAACAACGCGGGCGAGCGAGGTATCCTTAACGAGCGTTATAATCTCATTGCCCATCGGCGGTATGATGCGCTTTATTACCTGCGGCATAACGACCTTGAAAAACGTCTGCGATTTCGTCATACCGAGCACCTGACACGCCTCATACTGCCCCTTCGGTATCGCTTCGATACCGCCGCGGTAAATCTCGGAAAAGTATGCCGCATAGTTTATAGCGAACGCGATAAGCACAGCCGTCATGCGCGAGCGCATCGGCATTTCAAACAAAAGCCCCGGTGCGTATAATACGAAAAAAATTTGGAGCAACAGGGGCGTACCCCTGATGATCCAAACAAATGTACGGCTTATCCAGCGAATCGGAGCAAATTTTGAAATCGCGCGAAGTATTTTATTTTTTCTTCGCTCTAAAAACCGGAACGGGCGAAAGCGCGACATTGAGCCGAACGCAATTATAAGTCCCAGCGGAATTGCCGCAAGAAGCGTAACTGCAAAGATTATGCAGTTATCAATAAAGCCCTCGGTCAGCGAGCGAAAAGCGACCTCAAAAGTTGACATAAGCTATGTTCCGCCTTTAATTATTCCTTGATAAGAAGGTTCTGGAGCTTATATTCTTCTGCGATAGCATCAAGTGTGCCGTCTGCGATAAGCTCATCGATTGTGTTGTTTACCATAGTTGCCATATCAGAGCCCTTGCGGAATGCGATACCGTATTCCTCCGGCGAGAACTCGCGCTCTTCGATTGTAACAAGGTCTTCAAAGTCTGTGCCTGCGCCGATAGAGCCAATGGATGTTACATAGTCAACAATAGCGATATCGGATGTGCCTGCTGCAACGTCCATAAGTGCCTTAGCCATGGAATCAACCGGAGTGAATGCGCTGTCCTTGAAGAACTCATCGCTTGTTGCAAGCTCCTCGCCTGCGCTTCCTGCCTCAGCAACAACCGATGCGCCGATAACGCCCTCAGTGTACTTCTCAAGGTTTTCCTTCTTAACAACCATTACCTGGCGGTTCTTCATATACGCATCGGAGATTTCCATGTTTTCTTTGCGCTCGTCGGTAATTGTCATACCGTTCCAGATGCAGTCGATATTCTTTGCATTGAGCTCAATTTCCTTGGAGTTCCAGTCAATTTCGATAAACTCAGGCTCAACACCGATCTTCTCGCAAACTGCCTTTGCGAACTCTGTTTCAAAGCCGATAAGCTCGTTTGTTGCGTTGTCATAGTAGTTCATCGGAGCAAAGAGAGTCATACCGATAATCATTTTGCCGTTGCCGAGGATATAATCGGCATCGCTTTCTACGGTTTCCTGACCGTTGGGGGAAATTACATCGTCTTCATTCGCTGCATTGTTTGTGCAGCCTGCGAGCATGCAAGCAAGCATAAGGCTTGCAAGGATGAGTGCTAAAATTCTTTTCATTTTTGTTGCCTCCTAAAATTGATTGATATTTTACAACGTGAGATTATTATAGCACATCACTTTACCGTTGTAAAGTGGAAAATCGAAAAAGTTTTAAATTTTTTATAAATGCTCAATTATTTCCGCGCCGAGGTTCTTCGCCCAAGCTCTCCACTTATCAAATTCAAAGCAGAGATTCTCCGCCGCGTGGCAATCGCTTGTCATGATAAATTTCCCGCCGCGTGCGGCAATATATTTTATCTGCGCATCTGATGGATAGGGGCGGCTTGTATATCCCCTGCTCATCGCGCCGGTATTTATCTCAAACGGAACGTTCTTGAGGATAAGCTTATCCACTGCCGTCTGCCACGCCGCAGCATACCGCGGATGGTTTTCGTCAAAGAGCCTTTCCCGCTCGTTGAATTTTGCTATAAGGTCAAAATGTCCTACTATATCGGGGCTTGTTTTCTCACAAACCTGCGAGACTGTCCTGAAATACACCTCACAGAGCGAAAGGATATCTCCGCCGAAATATTTATCTGCCGCCGCAATCAGCTTTTCGGCGCTTTCGTCAACATCGACGTATTCATCCTCTATCTTCATATAGTGGACCGAGCCGATTGTGAAATCTGCCCACGGTGCCGCGACTCCGAAAACATCGCGCTCAATGCCGCAGAGGATTTTTATTTTATCACCATACTTTTCCCGAAGCGACAAAAGCTCACTGCGGTAGGCGAGTTCTTTCTCCTGCGTCATGCAATAGCTTACGTCATGCGGCGTATATCCGTGACCCGAAAATCCGATAACGGAAAGCCCCATACCAATTGCGCGAAGAACAGTTTCCTCCGCTGTGCTCTTTCCGTCACAGTGGGTTGTGTGAACATGATAATCCGCGCGCATCACTTCGTCATCTTCTCCTGCTTTACCTTATGGTCGATAACATGGCGCGAAGCAAGCTCGCGGTGGATATCCGAAAGGTCAATCCCCATTTCAATCATGAGCACCATAACATGATATGCAAGGTCTGCAATTTCGTATATGGTTTCTGCCTTGTCATCCGCCTTTCCTGCGATTATGACCTCGGTAGACTCCTCGCCGACCTTTTTGAGGATTTTATCAATTCCCTTCTCAAAGAGATATGTTGTATATGAGCCCTCTTTTTTCTCTGTCTTGCGCCCCTTGAGCATATCCATAAGGCTTTCAAGTGAAAATTCGTGTCTCTCCTCGCTCTGCCAGACGGGATATTCAAAGCACGAGAACGTTCCCTTATGGCACGCAGGACCCTCAGGCTCAACGGTAACAACAAGCGCATCGGCATCGCAATCGGCGGTGATGGATACTATGTTCTGATAGTTCCCGCTCGTTTCGCCCTTGCGCCAAAGCTCCTGCCTCGAACGGCTCCAGAAGCAGGTTTTGCCCTCCTTCATCGAAATTCCAAGGCTCTCGCGGTTCATATACGCAAGCGTGAGAACGCGCTTGCTTATAGCATCGACAACTATTGCGGGAATAAGCCCGCGCTCGTCAAATTTAAGTTCGTCTATATTAAGCATAACTAAAAACTCCTTCGTCTTTTTAATACCCTCTCAATTCTGCATTCTCAATTCTGCATTCTGCATTCTGCATTCTGCATTAAAGTTATCCCCTCGTGGGTATTCCGCTTTTTTGCATCTCTTTTTTCAGGTCGCCGATTTTAACCTCGCCAAAGTGGAATATCGACGCGGCAAGCCCTGCATCCACCTTCGGAAGCGTTTTGAACAAGTCGATAAAATGACTTATTCCTCCCGCTCCGCCCGAGGCGATAACGGGAACGCTGACGGCATTGCACACCTTGTCAAGCATCTCGAGGTCAAACCCGCCCTTTACGCCGTCAGTGTCGATTGAGTTTACGACTATCTCGCCCGCACCGAGGTCGACGCAGCGTTTTATCCACTGGATAGCCTCCATGCCGGTATTCTCGCGTCCGCCCTTGGCAAA
>JAZSKY010000061.1:0-19147 GCA_045535095.1 Eubacteriales bacterium
GAGGGATGGAGCAAGCCCGTGCGAATTGACAGCTTGGGAGCAAATTACACCTTTGAAGCCATCGAGAGACGAATCCGAGACAACCTTCACAAAGAGCCCATGCCCCATATCCGTAAGCCGCAAAGGCGTGTAGCTTGTGAGCTTGAAAAGCAGATGAAGGCACTCGAACGGTATTCCACTATTGAAATACTGTTTATGATCTTCTTTGAGTTAATGGGAATTCCGTATGATGACCCGTTTACCAAGGAACAAAGGATGCCGCCGAAGTATGAGATAGCATCACCGTATTTTGCGCAGGAGGCGATCAACAATGATCGTTATTGCCGTGAGATTCGCCTTATGAGTTGGTACGAGCTTCACACAACAGAGGACGTGACCGTATTCCGTGACAAGCGAAAAGCCGAGCTTCAAAATTTGGACCGTGAGAGTAAGGCGGTTGACAACCGCCGCCGACGTCTTACCGATCCCGAGGAGAAACAGAAAAACAGCGCCGAGCGAAGCGCGATCACAAAGAAAATGACGAACGTCCGCAGGGAGATGAACCTTGCGGACGATATTTTATCCGATTCGATAAGACTTGCCAAAGCCATAGCCGCAGAAAAGGCTTGCGAGGAACGTCTTGTGCCGGATAGAAGCAAACAAAAACACAAAGAACAGGAGAGATAAAATGTATAAGAAATTAAAAGAAAGAATCACCGAAACCACGCAGTATTATCTGCTGCGCAACGTACACCCGAGGGCAGAACAGCCCTTCCAAGTCCGTGACGATGAGGAAATGGAACGGCTTGTGGAGAGCATCCACATGAACGGAGTGCTCAATCCTCTTATCGTAACGCCGAGGCGCGGAGGCGGATATGAGATCGTATCGGGACACCGCCGCTATGCCGCTTGTCAGAAGCTTGGCGTGGAGACCATTCCCGTTATCGTTCGTGACCTTGACCCCGATGAAGCAACACTTTGTATGATCGATTCCAACCTGCACCGCGAGCATCTGCTACCTTCGGAGAAAGCCTACGCTTACAAGGCAAAGATGGAGGTGCTGAATCGCCAAGGTCAGCGATATGGTCAAACTTCGTCGCAACCTGCGACAAAGTGGGATGCCGCTACCGAGATCGGCAAGGCGACAAACGAGAGCCGCGATCAAGTATTCCGTTATATCCGCTTGACCAACCTCATAAAGCCGCTAATGGATATTGTGGACAGCGGACGAATTGCATTCACCCCCGCCGTGGAGCTTTCCTATCTGCCGCATGAGCTGCAGGACAAAATCGTGGAGATCTTTGAGAGAGACGAAGCCACGCCATCCTACGCGCAGACGGTGAGATTCAGAAGGCTTCACAGCGAGGGAAAGCTCACGGCTGATACCATTGAGGATATTATGGCAAAGCCGAATGCTAATCATAGAGAGACGGTCAAATTCAGCTACGAGAGGATCGCCCGTTTCTTTCCACCCAATTATAGCACCAAACAGATGGAAGACGCAATTGTGCGGATCCTTGAAGAACGCAGACGAGAGGTTGGTGCAATGCCCGTCCCTTGCCGCCGTGACGATGTAGAAAGGGGATGATCTATTGACAAAGATAAACAGATGGAAATGTTTTTTGTGTAGGGCGCGTTTTATTCTTGATAACAAGGTTGGTGGCTATCGCTGTCGATCCCAAGTCCCCGAACACGAGATATTAAAGATCGTTCGTATGTATGCGCCGATCATCACCGAGTTTTTCGACAACGAGGAAGAAATGGCGAAGTTTCAAAAGTGGCGTGAGGAACAGGAGGAAAAGGAACGCTTGGAGAAGGAAGAGAAAGCAAAGAAGAAAGTAGGAGCGGCGTAATTTAGTACGAATGAGAAAGCCTCGGCAGGGAGTTTCCTTGCCGAGGTTATTTTTTATTTATATCCGCTTCAGTTTCCTCCGGGACCGTCTCTGCGTTCACAAGTGTCGGGAACCTCGATCTTACCCTTGATATCTCCGGGCTTAGTAAGAGGCTTTTTATCTTTAGGCTCTTGTTCTTTTTTCGTATCTTTATTTTCAGACATATTAATCACTCCTTTCCTCTATTTAGTGTTCGCAAATTCAAATCAATTCATTCAAGTCGTTGGTTGGCGGTAGGCAGCTTTGACCTCGGCAGACGTAATAAGCGGTCTTGCCGTTTTTGAGCGGATATTCTTTTGTGGGGGCATCTAAAAAAATGACGATCGCATCAGGTGGAAATGCAAGAGGCAAGCCTCTGTTGTCTGTATGTTGATCGGAAACGACCGTTACTTTCATTGGCGGCTTGTCGTGCTCCAAAAGCACTCTCAAAAACATAGCGTGGTTTGTGGGATATTGTGCTGCGCTTTGCGCGAGAAAATCAAGCTGCCGTTCCGCTTCGATTTTGTATTTCTCCTCGTCTGTAATAAGAGACAGGCGAACAAGATTATACGCCATCAGCGAATTACCGCTTGGGATCGCGCCGTCGTAGGTTTCTTTTGGACGCAAAATCAGCTCCTCGTGATCTTTGCCATACAGATAAAATCCGCCCGTATTATCTCCGAAATCCGATATGACCTTATCGCATAAGCGCATTGCCCTATTCAAATGTTCACTATCCAAAGTAGCGCGATACAGCGAAAGTTGGGCAAAAACATACGCGGAGTAATCATCGATAAAGCCTTTTACGCCCCGTTTTTTCATATAAAAGCTGACATAGAGCGCATCACCATCACACAGACATTTCTGCATAAAGCTATCTGAGTTTTGTGCGGCAGAAAGATATATTTCCTTCCCGCTGACAAGATACAGCTCACACATAGCGGCGATCATCAGGCTGTTCCACGACGTTAAGATCTTTTCGTCGCGGTGAAGTGAATATCGCTTTTTTCGGTAATCATAAAGCATGGGAAGAAAAGATTCAAAGCTGTTATTGGAAGGATCGCTTTTTAAGAGATTCGGGATATTCTTGCCCTCAAAATTGCCTGCGTCCGTTATATCAAAATGACGGTTGAAGCGCGTTCCGTCCTCTGTGCCAAGAATCTTTGTGATCTCGTCGGGCGTAAACAGATAATATTTTCCTTCTTCACCCTCGATGTCGGCGTCCTGCGAGCTGTAAAATCCGCCTTCGGGGGAGGTCATTTCAAGGAGAATATAGCTTGCCGTTTTTTCTGCGATCTCAAGATATAATGCCTTTTTTGTTACCGTGTACGCCTTACAATAGGCGAGTATCAGGAGCGCGTTGTCGTACAGCATTTTCTCGAAATGCGGAGCAAGAAACTTTTTGTCGGTGGAATAGCGGCAGAATCCAAATCCGATGTGATCGAACATTCCACCGCGATACATCTGTAAGAGGGTTTGCTCCGCCATGTTCAGACACGAGGCTGTTTTGTAACGCTCGTAGTAATCGAGCAAAAAGAGCAGATTGTGCGGTGTCGGAAACTTCGGCGCTCGTCCGAATCCGCCGTGTTTTGCGTCATAGATGCGCTCATATTGCGACACTGCCAAGTGTGTTAGATCAATATCCGCTATATCCGACACGCTCTCCGAGCTGTTCAGATGCTCAATAATTTTCTCCGAATCCCTCAAGAGCATATCGCGGTCGGATACCCATTTTTCGTGTATGGCGAGCAGTAGCTCCCGAAAGCCTATCATACCGCCCCGTGAGGTTTTGGGAAAATAAGTTCCAGCGAAAAACGGCTTCTGATCTGCCGTCATAAAGATGCTGGTGGGCCAGCCACCGCTTCCCGTGAAGGCTTGACAGACCGCCATATAGACACTGTCAATGTCGGGACGCTCCTCTTTATCAACCTTGATGGATATAAAATATTTATTCAAAATCTCGGCCATTTCTTCGTCCTCAAAGCTCTCGTGAGCAAGCACGTGACACCAATGGCACGCACTGTATCCGATACTTAAAAATATGGGCTTGTCCTCCCTTGCCGCGAGTTCAAACGCCTCGTCGCACCAAGGATACCACTCCACGGGATTATCCTTGTGTTGAAGTAAATAGGGGCTTGTTTCCTTTGCCAATCGATTGCTCATATCTTCACCTCCGTTATCTCTTTTATTTTCGGCATTTCCGAAGTGATCTATACGAGATTTTGACAGGTATGTAAGACCCGAAAATCACAAATACTATTCATATCACAAATCGGAGGTAAAAAGATGACGAAAGACGAAATGCCGGTTGGCTTTGCTATGGCGCTTGCGATGAATCCCGAAGCTATGCAGAAGTTCGGAACGCTCAGCGAGGAACAAAAGCAACAGATCATCGCAGGAACACACGCGGTAAAAAGCAGAGATGAGATGCGTCACTACGTGGATTCTCTGGTAAACGGCAAGTGATGAGTATGGATTCTATTTGGGAAGATACTGCAAAGCGTGTGCATTTTGATGCTTTGAGTAGCAATAAAAACACCGACATTTTGATCATCGGAGGCGGGATCACGGGGATTTTATGCGCCTATAAGCTAAAAAATGCGGGAGTGGATTGTATACTGGTCGAGGCGAATGAGATCAGCGGTGGTATCACAAAAAACACCACGGCGAAGATCACTTTGGGGCACGGTTTGATCTACGACAAAATGATCAAACGCTTTGGTGAGGATAAAACACGCCTTTACATTGACGCACAAAACAAAGCAATCAAAGAATATGCTCGGCTTTGTGAAAAGATCGATTGCGACTATGAAACGCGGGATAACTACGTATATTCTATGGGTGACCGCAAGAAGATTGAAAAAGAGGTCGCCGCCTTGGGGCGTCTCGGTATGAAAGCAGAGTCCTTGGATGCCTGCGAGCTTCCGTTTACGGTCGCAGGGGCGGTGCGCGTGAGAGATCAAGCGCAGTTCCACCCGTTGAAATTTCTCTATACAATTGCAAAAGATCTGCCAATCTACGAGCATACTAAAGTCGTGGAACTGATGCCGCACAAGGCAATCATCAATCACGGTGAAATCACCTACAAAAAACTGATTATTGCAACTCATTTTCCGATGCTCAATAAACATGGCTTGTACTATCTCAAACTCTATCAGCATCGTTCCTACGTTCTTGCACTCAAAAACGCCAAAAAAGTAGAAGGAATGTATGTGGATGAATCGGACACGGGACTGTCCTTCCGAAGTTACGGCGATCTTCTGCTCCTCGGCGGTGGCGGACACCGAACTGGCAAGCAAGGCGGTTGTTGGCAGGAGCTTGAAGATTTTGCCCGTAAGTATTACAAAAATGCCGAGATCGTCGGCAAGTGGGCGACGCAGGATTGTATGACGCTTGATGATATCCCTTATATCGGTCAATATTCAAAACCCACGCCCGACGTCTTCGTTGCAACGGGATTTAACAAATGGGGCATGACCAACGCCATGGTCGCCGCAGATATTCTCTGCGATCTCGTTCAAGGAAAGCCCAACCCTTATGCTGACGTTTTCGACCCCTCACGCACGGTTTTTCATCCACAGCTTGCGGTAAATGCTTTTGAGTCTGCAATCGGACTTCTTACACCCACCGCGCCCCGATGTCCACACCTCGGTTGCGCCCTCAAATACAACAAAGCCGAACACACCTGGGACTGCCCCTGCCACGGCTCACGTTTCACTGAAGACGGCGAGCTGATCGACAATCCCGCGACGGATGATAAAAGAATATAGCAGTATACGCCTTCGCATAATGGGAAATAATAGTATTAAATCCATAAACGGAGGTTAAATTTGCTATGTTCAAACATGAAAAACAATTATTCCATCCCGTAGAGGTCGAAAGACCGAACTCCCAGTACGCCGTACTGCTCCAGGAACAGCTCGGCGGCGGTAACGGTGAGCTCAAGGCGGCAATGCAGTATATGTCGCAGAGCTTCAGGATCAAGGATCCCGAAATCAAGGATCTCTTTCTTGATATCGCCGCAGAGGAGCTTGGTCATATGGAGATGGTGGCACAGACTATCAATCTTCTTAACGGTCATGACGTGGATGCCACCAAGGTGCAGGCAGGAGAGGTGCAGACGCACGTTCTGCTCGGACTGAATCCCGGGCTTATTAATTCTTCGGGATATTCATGGACGGGAGATTACGTCACCGTCACGGGCGACCTGTGCGCAGACCTGCTCTCCAATATCGCGTCCGAGCAGAGAGCCAAGGTGGTTTATGAGTATCTCTACCGTCAGATTGAGGACAAAAAGGTCAGAGAGACCATTGATTTTCTCCTCAACCGTGAAGAAGCCCACAATCAGATGTTCCGCGATGCCTTCAATAAGGTACAACAGACCGGCTCTAACCGCGACTTCGGCACGACCAAGGCAGCAAAAATGTATTTTTCTATGTCCGATCCCGGACCCAACGCTTTTGCAACGGGCGAGATCCACGCTCCGGCGTTTAAGTGAAAATAATTACTGTTACCAAATACTCTATCGTGCATTAGAAAAGCCACCGACAATTTTTCTTATCGGTGGCTATTTTCATTTCTTACTATTAAAGTTGGGATACTCAAATAAAACAAATAATCCGAACGCTTCTCCAAGTAAGAGAATGTTCAGATTATTTTCATGTGGTCGGGATGACAGGAGTCGAACCTGCTTGACCTTGCTCCCAAAGCAAGTGGGTGACCGTTACCCTACATCCCGATTATTCAATTTTTAGCGGTTTTTCCGTAAGTGGTCAAACATGTGGTCAAACCGCTTTTGTTGATGATTTTGCGAGAGAGCAGAGTACAGAAAAAGTCAGTGTTTACAAGGGCTTTCGGCGTTTTTTGCTTCGGAATACCTTGGGGGTGGTGTCCTGCTCCCAAACGTCGCGCGCTACCAGCTGCGCCACACCCCGAAGTGTGTAAAATATTCGATTTTTAGGTCAATTTCCGTAAGTGGTCAAACATGTGGTCAAACCGTTTTTATTGAGGATTTTGCGAGAGAGCAGAGTGCCGAAAAAGTCAGTGTTTACAAGGGTTTTCGGCATTTTTCGGGATTTCATAATGAGGGGCGGTGTCTTGCTCCCAAACCAGGCGCGCTACCAACTGCGCTACATCCCGATATTATTTAATTTTACTCTTGGGACTCACTAGTCTTGACCCCTTCCGAAAACTACGCAAAAATGTTCATTCGGCACAGCCGAACTCCATTTTAGCTGTTTTCGTTACTCCTCCAAGAAAACCTGCCGTCGGGCAGCTTTTCTTCATCGTCGGCCCAAACCAGGCGCTGCTGCGGAGCTGCGCTACATCCCGATGTTATATGATGCGGCGACCGTATTCCTTTCTCCGCGTCGCAAGGTATTATAACACAAAAAAAGGCGCGTGTCAACACGAAAAAGGCAAAAAGACCGGCAGGGGAAGATATTTTCGCAAAAGCACTTGATTTTTTTCGTTTTTCGTGTATAATATAGATATAAATCTTTTTGGAGGATCTTTTAATGGACGGCGACAGTACCGGAGACTGTATAAATTTCGTCTCGGTGAACTATCGAAATTACATAGATATAAATCAGGTATATCCGAATTGATACCATCGCTTCGGGTATGCCTTTTTGTGCGTTAAGACAAATTTGAAAACACTTTTCAGGAGATAACAGATAAATGAACACCCCTTTATACATAATAATTATGGCATGTCTCGTGCTTATGTCGGCTTACTTTTCGGCAACCGAGACCGCCTTTTCCTCGCTTAACAAGGCAAGGCTCAAGGTCATGAGCGAAAAGAGTCGAAAGGCTCGCCTTGCGCTGAAGCTTTCCGAAAATTACGATAATCTCATATCGTCGATACTTATCGGAAACAATATCGTCAACATCACGCTTTCCTCGATTGCAACCCTCTTTTTCGTTGACAAGATCGGGGACGCTGACGTCGGCGCGACCGTTTCGACCGTAGTTATCACACTTATTGTGCTTATTTTCGGAGAGGTCTGCCCCAAGAGCATAGCAAAGGATATGCCCGAGGCGTTTGCGTCCTTCTCGGCGCCGATAATACGCTTTTTCGTAATCGTACTCTCTCCCATAAATTTCTTCTTTTCTCTTCTCAAGAAGGGACTTTCGCGACTTTTCAACGTTAAAAACGGCGAAAAGACCTCGCAGGAGGAGCTTATAATGATGGTTGAAGAGGTAACCGAGGAGGGAACTCTCAACAGCGAGGAAAGCACACTCGTTCAGAACGCTATCGAATTTTCCGACCTCAAGGCAGAGGATATACTCACGCACAGAACAGACATCGAGGCGTTTCCCGTTGACGCGAGCAAGGAAGAGATCGCAGAAGCCTTTTCGCAGTCGAGATACTCGCGCCTTCTCGTTTACGAGGAGAGTATTGACAAGATCGTCGGCGTTGTTCACCAGAAGGATTTCTATACGGGCACGGGCGTTACCAAGAAGGATATACGCGACGTTATGACCGCGCCTATCTTCGTTCTTCCCTCAAAGAAGATCGACGAGCTTCTCCGTCTCCTTCAGAAAAACAAGTCGCACGTCGCCGTCGTTCTTGACGAGTACGGCGGAACGTACGGACTCGTAACTATGGAGGACATTCTCGAGGAGCTTGTAGGAGACATTTGGGACGAGCATGACGAGGTTACCGAAAATTACCGCAGCGTCGGTGAAAACGTTTACAGAGTAAACTGCGCCATGACGGTTGACGATTTCTGCGCACAGTTTGACATCGAGGTTGATACCGAGACCATTTCGCTCAGCGGATGGGTTACCGAGCAGCTCTCGAAGATTCCCGACGTTGGCGACAGCTTCGATTATCTTAATCTTTCGCTCAGAGTTATCGAGACCGAGGGACATCGCGTTGCCGAGGTCGAGGTCACTGTAAATGAGACCGAGGAAGAAAAAGAGGAAGAAACAGTTTAAAAGATAAAACCGCCTCATAGGCGTTGTACCCGTAAGGATACAACGCCAGTTTTATTCGCTTGCGGCGAGTTATATTGCTTCGCAGTGATATTCGTCTTGCAACGAGTGGTATTCGCTACGCGAGTTTAGGAGGCGAATAAAATATCACTAAAACCGTTAGGTTTTAATATCACTTTTGGTCTATCAAAAATATCACTGTGAGACCTGTCTCACAATATCACTTGAAAAATAAACTAAAATTTTATATAATATACCTAGAGGTGATTTTATGGGTTTGTTTGATATCTTTAAGAAAAAGAAGGTTGAATTAACCGAAGAACAATTAAAATGGAATAAAATGTGGGAGCTGTGGACTGAGAAAAAGGTGGATTCTCCATATGCAGAGCTTATGACATACCAAAGCGAAATCAACAATGGCGGACACGACCAATATTTCACCAATGTTGAAAACACAAGTGATTTAAGCAAAGAAATTTCCGCCTTGGAACAAATCTTGTCAGCAGAACTGAAAAATAATCTGAATAAAGCATATAAAGCTTATTTGATATTAGAGAAAAAAGAGGAAGACGAAGAGGCGGAGGAAACTTTAGAACAGTGCGACGATGTATTCTATGAAAACGAGGAAGAAATTAATCGTTTGCTTGAAGAATATGCTTGTAAAATAGAACTGTGATTTAACATGCTGTTTACTTAGCAAGGTTGAAAGGGTTTTAGGTTCTCCTAAAGAGTGACGTTTGGCACCCAAATGTCCTGCTTGTTACGGCATAAGACAAAATTAAAAGGAAGCACGAAGTTTTCGTGCTTCCTTTTTTACTGTCCTTTAGAGTACGCCTCACACGAGGCGGTTTATTTTTTATTTAACTACCGGAATCTTAACGAGTACCTTCTTGACGGGAGCGGACTCTCCGCCAAATGCGAGACCGGGAGCGTGTGCGTCGCCGGGAAAGAAGATGGCGAACTTTCCGCTGTCGATAGTGAGATTCTGGAAGCACTTGGGCGGATAGTAGAACTCAACGTCGCTCTTGTACTCAACTGCGATCGTGGTCTCCTCGGTGTTGCCTGCGAGCATAGTCTCCTTTCCCGAAACGATTATCTGAATGTCGATGTAATCGTGGTGATTTTCGTAGTTCGGGTTTTCCTTGATCTTGGAATCGTACTCGGAGACCGATGCGAAAACGCCGTTGTCACCGAAGTATTTTCCGTTAGGAGAATTTTCTGCAATGAGCTTGTTTGCAAGAGCGAACGCACCCTCGAGATAGGGGTGTGCGCCAACGTAAAGATGAGCGCGGTTTAAGTTGTCGATAATCATTTTTTATCTCCTTTTTAAATTATGTTTGGAATAAGACGTTTGTGTGGACACACAATAAACGCGTTTGCAAGAAGTCTTTTCGTTCATTTCTGTATCGACAGAAATGAACCAAAGAACGACCAACTAGGGAGGGAGCCCCCTCCCTTTGGAAGCACCCACCTCAGCAAAACGCTCCGAACACGTGTCGCGTTTTGCGCACACTAGTCAGGCGCGGCGCAAAACGGGCGCCTCTGTTTGTGGATGTGGGTGTGGCGCAAGGAACATACAAACAAGACGTACAGTTCCTTTTAAGTAAAGTTTTTGGGAGGTTCAGAACCCTTTTTTCAAAAAGGGTTCTGAGAAAGATAAATCAGAAGCACCGAGATGTCGGCAGGGGAGATGCCCGAGATTCGGGATGCCTGACCGATAGTCAGCGGACGGAACTTTTCAAGCTTCTGACGAGCCTCGATGCGTATTCCCGAAACGTCGGAATAGTCGATATTCTCGGGGATATTCATAGACTCAAGCTTTGCCTTGCGCGCGACCTCGGCAAGCTGCTTTTTGATGTAACCCTCGTACTTTACCGCGGTCTGAATACTGAGCAGCGCCGCTCTGCCGATGTTCTTCGGGCGGTCTGTGTCAAGCGACTCTATATCCTTGTAGGTAAGCTGGGGACGTCTTATCAGCTCGGCGAGCGAGATGCCCGAAATTGCATTTGCAAGTCCGCGCTCGCTAAGGAGCACGTTTGCCTTTTCAGGCGAAAGGAAGGTATGCTCAAGGCGGTAAATTTCGTCCTCTACGAGCTTTCTCTTCTCGAGATAGCGAGAGTACCTTTCATCATCTATCAGCCCTACGCGGTGACCTGTCGGCGTGAGACGCTCGTCTGCGTTGTCCTGACGGAGAAGCAGTCTGTACTCACTGCGCGAGGTCATCATTCTGTACGGCTCGTTCGTTCCTTTGGTGACGAGATCGTCGATAAGCGTTCCGATGTACGACGAGTCGCGCGAGAGAACGAGTGGCTCCTCGCCCTTTATTGAAAGGGAAGCGTTGATGCCCGCAATAAGTCCCTGCGCCGCCGCCTCCTCGTATCCCGAGCTTCCGTTGAACTGTCCTGCGCCGTAAAGCCCCTTGATGCTTTTAAATTCAAGGGTGGCAAAAAGCTGTGTGGGATCGATGCAATCGTATTCGATCGCGTACGCGGTACGCATGACCTTTGCGTTTTCAAAGCCCTTTATACTGTGGAGCATCTGCATCTGCACCTCTTCGGGGAGAGAGGACGAAAATCCCTGCAGATATATCTCCTTGGTGTCGAGACCGCAAGGCTCAACGAAGAGCTGATGGCGGTTTTTGTCCGAGAAACGGACGACCTTGTCCTCGATACTCGGGCAGTATCTCGGGCCTGTACCCTCGATAACTCCCGAATAAAGGGGCGATCTCGACAGATTTTCCTTTATTATGCGGTGCGTTTCCTCGTTTGTGTACGCAATATGGCAGGGGTACTGCTTCATATCGGCGTACGCGTCGGGGTCGGTAAGCACCGAGAAGGGAATACACTCGTCTCCGCTCTCGCCGTTTTGCACCTCGAGTACGCTGAAATCAATGCTGTCGGCGTGGATACGCGGAGGCGTTCCCGTTTTGAATCTCATAAGCGAGATGCCGAGCGCGCGCAGACAGTCGGAGAGTCCTACCGAGGGGAGAAGTCCGTCAGGACCTGACGCGCACACTGCCTCACCGGTTATTGTGCGCGAGTCGAGGAATGTGCCGCTGCAAATTATTGCCGCCTTGATATCCCAGACGGCACCCATAGAGGTAGTGACCGATTTTACCGCGGTCTTTCCGTCTTTTTCCTCTGTTTCGATAGATATTATCTCCGCTTGTATCAGCGATAGATTTTTCGTGTTTTCAAGAACTTTTTTGATCGTATTTCGGTAAAGGATTCGGTCTGCCTGCACTCTTTTCGAGTGGACTGCCGCGCCCTTGCCGAGATTAAGCGTTCTGCTTTGCAGAGTTACCGTATCTGCCGCCCGTCCCATTTCGCCGCCGAGCGCGTCTATCTCGTAAACGCGATGTCCCTTGCCCGTGCCTCCGATAGAGGGATTGCAAGGCATATTTCCGACCGCATCGAGGTTGATGGTAAAGAGGAGAACGTCAAGTCCGAGACGGGCCGCCGCAAGTGCGGCTTCAACGCCTGCGTGACCTGCGCCGATAACCGCAACGTCCGCTTTTCCTGCACTGTATTTTATCATTTTTATTTTAATTTAGGGAACTTTGTGAAAAAGTTCCCTAATGCCTTTATAACTTCAGTAAAGTTTTTGGAGTTCTCGGAATCTTTTTAAAAAGGCTCCGAGATAATCGTTTTGGGATTTTCAAACCCTTCTCTGAAAAGGGTTTAAATAAGCTTTTCGAGTGTAGCTATCTTTGCCGCGCAAACGAGAACTGCGGTTGCTACCTTCAGATCTTCAACGCTCGGGAAGGTGGGCGCGATACGGAGTACGCTGTCGTCGGGGTCCTTGCCGTAAGGGAAGGGTGCGCCTGCGTTTGTGAGCGTAACTCCCGCCTTTTTGCAAAGCTCGAAGGTACGGGTAGCGCATCCGTTTGCGAGATAGAGGGTGATGAAATATCCGCCGCGTGGATTTGTCCAATGAGTGTTCGGGAGTCCCGAAAGCTCGCTCTCAAACGCGCTGAGAACCGCCTCAAACTTAGGACGGAGGATCGCCGCGTGACGTCTCATGTGAGCTCTAAGGCTGTCAAAGTCGCGAAGGAACTCAACGTGACGGAGCATATTCATCTTGTCAAAGCCGATAGTCTGAACCGTGAGGATAGACTTGATGAACTCGATGTTCTCCTTGCCCGAAACGATAGCCGAAATTCCCGAGCCGGGGAAGGTTACCTTCGAGGTGGAGGCGAACATTATGAAAATGTTCTCGTTTCCTGCCTTTTTCGCCTCGTCGTAGATGCCAAGGAGCTTATCTCCCTCGTCGTAAAGATCGTGTACGACGTACGCGTTGTCCCAGAAGATTCTGAAATCGTCTGCGGCAGGCTTAAGATTTGCAAATCGACGGACGGTCTCGTCCGAGTAGGTGTATCCGTCAGGGTTGGAATATTTCGGTACGCACCAGATTCCCTTGACCGCAGGATCGCTTTCAACGTACTTTTCAACGAGATCCATATCAGGTCCTTCGGGAGTCATCGGGATATTTATCATTTCAATTCCGAAAAGCTCGGTAATGGCGAAATGGCGGTCATATCCGGGAACGGGGCAGAGGAATTTTAATTTTTCCTGCTGGCTCCAAGGGGTAGCGCCCTTGTACGAGCCGAAGAGCATCGCACGGGCGATAGTATCAAACATAAGGTTAAGGCTCGAGTTTCCGCAAACGATAACGTTTTCAGCAGGTGCTTCGAGGATCGTTCCGAAAAGGCGTCTTGCCTCGGGAATTCCCTCGAGAAGTCCGTAGTTGCGGCAGTCTGTTCCGTCGTCTGCGATAGGCGAGGAGACGTCAACCTGCATATCTACCGAGATCTCAAGCTGATCTGCACCAGGCTTTCCTCTTGCCATATTGAGATTTAATTTCTTTTCGAGAAAGCTCTCGTATATCTTGCGCTCCTTTTCAAGCTCCTTTTCGAGCTCTGCGCGCGACAAAAGCGAATAGTTCATTTTGTTCTCCATTTACTGAATTAGAATTCTGCGTTTCCGGTCGTTCTCGGGAAGCTTTCTACGTCGCGGATGTTGGACATACCGGTAACGTACATAATGAGACGCTCAAAGCCGAGACCGAAGCCTGCGTGCTTCGTACCGCCGTAGCGACGAAGCTCGGTGTACCACGAATAGGTCTCCTTGTCAAGACCGAAGCGGTCGAACGCCGCCTCAAGATAGTCAACTCTCTCTTCTCTCTGCGATCCGCCGATAAGCTCGCCGACGCCGGGAACGAGAAGGTCCATAGCGGCAACCGTCTTGCCGTCGTCGTTGAGACGCATATAGAACGCCTTGATCTCCTTGGGCCAGTTGGTAACGAATACGGGGCACTTGAAATATTTCTCGGTGAGGTATCTTTCGTGCTCGGTCTGGAGGTCCTCTCCCCAGCCGACGGGATATTCAAAGCTTTCGCCGCTCTTTTTGAGGATCTCGATAGCTTCCTCGTAGGTGCATACTGCAAAATTCGAGTTTACGATGCTCTCGAGACGCTCGATAAGTCCCTTGTCAACGCGGAGATTGAAGAATTCAAGCTCGTCGCGGCACTCGGTGAGAAGTGCGCTGATAACGTACTTGAGCATCTTTTCAGCAAGCTCCATATCGTCAGAAAGGTCTGCAAATGCGATCTCGGGCTCGAGCATCCAGAACTCTGCCGCGTGACGGGGAGTGTTGGAGCGCTCTGCACGGAATGTCGGTCCGAAGGTGTAAACCTTTCCGAACGCCATAGCGTACGATTCAACGTTGAGCTGACCCGAAACGGTGAGGTTTGCGCTCTTGCAGAAGAAGTCCTGCGAGTAGTCAACGCTTCCGTCGGGATTTCTCGGAATGTTGTCAAAATCAAGAGTGGTTACCTTGAACATATCTCCTGCACCCTCGCAGTCGGAGGTGGTGATAAGAGGAGTGTGAACGTAGATAAATCCGTTCTCATAGAAGAATCTGTGAAGGATCTGTGCCGCCATACTGCGTACGCGGAATACGGCAGAAAAGAGGTTCGTTCTCGGACGGAGGTGGGGCTTGGTACGAAGGAATTCGAGCGACTGTCCCTTTTTCTGCATGGGATAGTCGGGAGTAGAGCTTCCCTCTATTTCAATTTCCTCGGCTTTAAGCTCAAAAGGCTGCTTTGCCTCGGGAGTGAGAACGAGAGTTCCCTTGATGCAGAAGGACGCGCCGACGTTCTGCTTTGCTACCGTCTTGTAGTTTTCGAGCTTATCTGCCTCGAAAACGACCTGGAGGTTCTTGAAGCAGGAGCCGTCGTTCAGCTCGATAAATCCGAATACGTTGCTTGCGCGGATGGTTCTGCACCAGCCTGCAACCGTTATGGTCTGCCCGTCGAATGACGAGGGATCGTTAAAGATTTTTGTAATTTCCGTTCTTTTCATTTCTTTCTCCTGTGTATAATGTTGCAAATTATTTTCGTTTATGTTATAATAGCCCTATAAAAAGTATTTTTATAAGGATTTTCACTATGGAAGTAAAAAGATTTTCCAAAAATGACAGCGGATTTGTCTGTCAGAACTGCGGCAAGGAGGTCCAGCCTCTCGGAAAAAGCTCGCGCGACCACTGTCCCTTTTGCCTCTGGTCGATCCACGTTGATATAAACCCGGGCGACAGAGCCAACGAGTGCCGCGGACTTATGGAGCCCGTATCTGCAGTCACCGATCCGAAGAAGGGATATATAATCATATACCGCTGCACGAAGTGCGGTGAGATGCACAGAAACCGCGCGGCGCACGACGCGAAGGTCCAGCCCGACAGTCTCAAAAAGATAATCGCGCTGACCGCTATGCACTAAAATAAAAAAGCGCCTCGGAAACGTCTTTTCGACGAATCCGGGACGAACTAAATTTTTTAGTCCGCGGTGCCACCCGCATTTGATACCGCAAAAACGGTATCCACTTTAAAAAATATTAAGCGTGATCTCAGAGTGTTCCCCAAGGCTTACTACTCTCCCGACCGCGCTTACAGCCTATGGCGCGGACTCTCTGACGGGATTTCCACAAAAGCGGAGTCTCTTACCGTATTATTATATCCTCAAAGAGATATTTTGTCAAGGGTTTTAGGGTAAAATTTGCATCAAAACGCGCCCGTATCTAAGGAAAAAGACAAAATAAATGTAAATTTTTAAAAAAAACGAAAAAGATATTGAAAAAATAAAATAAATATAGTATAATCAAAAGAGCAAATACCGTCGGGTGATACTTGTCTCGGCGAAAACGGAGGATTTTATGGATTTTATTGAATACAAGCGATTTGCCGGCTTCTTCAAGGAGAACTACGCAAAGGTTACGAGACTTATGATAATGATCGGTATTATCGTTGCAGTAGTTGGCGGTATTCCCGCGCTTCTCGGCTTTGCAATGGTACCCGGCTTTTACGATCTCAGAATGATTTTCGTTATAATCGCCGCGGCAGGCGTTGTCTGCTGGGGACTTGGCTCGGGAAGAGTTGTAAAGGATTTTGAATTTGAGGACGTCTTTTACAGAGTATCCCGCGACATAAAGGAAAGCTGTGAGTCCAAATTCGGCTATGCAGACGATCTCAAGAACGCGGCTATGTTCGAGGGCTTCGTTATTGATAAGGACAACGTTTCGTCCATTCGCAAGTTCGGAAAGAAGAACGTTTCTCCTCTCGGAAGAGTTTGCTACGTTTATTCGCGCAAGGAAAAGTTCTACGTATTCACCCGTACCTTCTCCTTCACCGAGGAGTTCGTTGAGGACAAGGAGTACGACGTACATTACAGCGCAATAGCATCTGCTGACTACATCGTTGAAAAGCTCGCAGAGGACGTTGAGGTTATCAAGGTAGTTGTAAAGACTGCTGACAAGACTCTTCTCGACGCATACGTTACGGAAAGCAACTACGATATCGAGGTTTTCCCCGAGAACGTTATCCACAAGAGAAACCACATTATGTCGAGAATGTAAGGCATTATTTGAAAATCATTTCCTCAAGACCGCTTCGGACTTGAGGAAATTTTCATTTCGGAATATTTTAGAGACTTGACAGAGCATTTTTGTAGTGGTAAAATAGTTTTACAGACGATAAGAAGGAAAAGAGGCAGACTCTTATGAAAATAATAGAGGTAAACACGGGTACTCCTTATAAGGTGGCGCTTGAGCGTGGCGCGCTTGACAGACTCGGCGAAAGCGCATCGGCGCTGACGAAGGCTAAAAGGGCGATGATAGTCAGCGATACGAACGTCGCGCCCCTTTATCTTGAACGCGCGAAAAGATCGCTTGAAGCGTGCGAAATAGAGGTCTGCACCTTTATAACCTCCGCAGGAGAAATATCTAAATCCACCGAAAACCTCGTGAGGCTCTGGGAGGCTCTTGCCGAGAGTGAGATAACGAGAAGCGACCTTGTCGTCGCGCTCGGCGGAGGAGTCGTCGGCGACCTTGCGGGCTTTGCCGCATCGAGCTTCCTTCGTGGAATAAAGTATATCCAGATTCCCACAACTCTGCTTGCTATGACCGATTCGTCGGTCGGCGGCAAAACGGCGGTTGATCTTAAAGCAGGTAAAAATCTCGCGGGCGCATTCTATCAGCCCTGCCACGTTATCTGCGATCCCGACACCTTAAAGACTCTTTCTGCCGAAAGCCTCAGAGACGGAATGGCAGAGGTAATAAAATACGCAATGATAAACCGTCCCGCGCTTGCCGAGATGCTCACGCGCTATGACGGAGCCGAGGATATGCTTGACGAGATAATTGCAATTTGCATCGAGGATAAGAGAGATATCGTTTCGCGCGACGAGTTCGACCTTGGCGAGCGGGCTCTCCTCAATTTCGGACACACCCCTGCACACGCGATCGAGCTTTGCTCTGATTTTTCGGTAACGCACGGAAGCGCGGTGGCAATCGGAATGGTCATAATGACCCGCGCCGCGGTCAAAATGGGGCTTTGCGACGAAAAAGCGCTCGACACGCTGCTTTGCCTTCTTTGCAAATTCGGACTCCCGACCGAGACAGGTTTCGGTGCAAGTATCCTTGCAAGGGGTGCGCTCGGTGACAAAAAACGCTCGGGAGATAGCGTCAGTATTATTATGCCGTACGGAGTCGGTGACGCGAGAATATGCAAGGTAAACCTTGCAGAGCTTGAGGAAATCTTCTTAAAAGGGATCGAAAAATGAGAGAAAATATCAATAGCTTCGGGAAAAATATAACGTTCACCACGTTTGGCGGATCGCACGATGAGTTTATCGAGGGACGCCTTTCCGGTTTCCCGAAGGGACTTAAAATAGACAAAGAGCGCCTGCTCAAATTTATGGCGCGTCGCGCACCGGGAAACTCGGAGTTTGCGAGTGCGCGAAAGGAAAGCGACGAGCCGACATTCGTCTCGGGCGTTGACGGTGATCTTACCACCGACGGCGGCGAGATAGTTATAAGAATATACAGCAAAAATATGCGCTCGTCCGACTACGACTGCGACGTTCCGAGACCCTCGCACGCAGATTACTGCGCTTTGTCCAAATACGGCAAGGGAGTTGACCTCCGCGGCGGCGGACATTTTTCGGGACGCCTCACCGCGCTTTTCTGCGCGTTTGGCGGAATTTGTATGCAGTATCTTGAAAATAAGGGAATTTCGGTCTTTTCGCATATATACTCGGTGAAGGGCGTAAAGGACACGCCTTTTGACCTCGTCAGAGTTGGAGAGGACGAGAAAAATGTGCTTTGCGACTCTCTTTTTCCCGTCCTTAACGAGAGTGCGGGCGAGGAAATGAAGAGGGTAATTGCCGAGGCAAAGGCGAACGGAGATTCGGTTGGCGGAGTTGTCGAGTGTGCGGTAACGGGCACGCCCGTCGGACTCGGCGAGCACATGTTTGCAAGTGTTGAATCGAGGATCTGCGAGATGATTTTTGCCGTACCTGCGGTAAAAGGAATAGAGTTCGGACTCGGCTTTGAGTCGAGCGGAATTTACGGATCTGAAAATAATGATCCGATATATACGGACGGAAAAGAGATCAGAACGCTTACAAATAACGCGGGCGGAATAGTTGGCGGAATGACAAACGCGATGCCGATAGTTTTCCGCGCGGCGATAAAGCCGACGCCCTCGATCGCAAGGGAGCAGAGAAGCGTTTCGCTCTCGAAAATGGAGAACGTGACGCTGAAAATATCGGGCAGACACGATCCTTGTATCGTGCCTCGCGCGGCGGCGGCAATAGAGGGCGCGACCGCTATCGCGATTCTCGATCTTGTACTCGATAACTAAATTCAAGTAAAGTTTTTGAAAGAGCACGAGAAAACTTTTTCCAAAAAGTTGTCTCGTAGCAAGTAAAGTTTTTGAAAGAGCGCGAGAAAACTTTTTTCAAAAGTTGTCTCGTAATAAGTAAAGTTTTTGGAAAGGTCTCGGAAAACCTTTTTACAAAAAGGTTTT
>JAZSKY010000036.1:0-5853 GCA_045535095.1 Eubacteriales bacterium
GACAGGCGTCCTCGACTGTCCGCAAAGGTATAAATGCAACGCAGAAGACAAAGATTAACCCCGACAGACCATTAAAAATCTGTCGGGGTTCGGTTATTTTGTTCGACAAATTGGAATTTACCAGCGTTTCATATTCTTCTCGAATTTTTCTGAATATGCTTGTTTCAATTCATCAGCAGTAATGCCATAGCAGAGCATGACATCATTGTAGTACATAAGAACATCTGCCATTTCTTCAACCAAGTCTTTTCTCAATGCTTCATCGGTCGAAGCCTTTGTCCCGCCATGCTTCTTGACAATATCGATTACCTCACCGATTTCTCCAATCATCCAAAGCAGTTTGTTCCGTCCAATCTCAGCAGAGATAGGCTCCCATTTATGCTTGTACTTATCCTGTAATGCTTTTTGCATTTCCTGCATCTCGTTTATGCTAAAATCAGCCACAGTATCGCCCTCCGTCAAATTCTTATTTATCATTCTGTTTTTATCGCGAGTTTCGCCTTTGTATTACAAAGGTTTCGGGCGAAGCCCATACCCCTTATTCTATGGTATTCAAATACTTGTAATACCACCGCTTGGGATTCTCATAAATGTATTTTCTGCGCGTTTCATAATCTTCTCTATCACGAACAATATGCTCGGCAGAGGAGCGTTGAAACATTTTTTCTATCTCGTATTTTTGCTTGCAACTCCGCGAAGTCAAGGACTTAAACGCACAGATTACATCATCCAAGGTAGGGGAGGGGCTTGCTCCTCCCGCCTTCCCGTACAGAAAGATAACTGCATGGATATGGTCGGGCATAATGACATAGTCTTCAACCGTTACACTTGGAAAACGGGTTTCGATCAACTGCAATTGTTCTTTTACGATCTCGCCGCAAGGCTTTAATTTTACCGTAATTTCGGGAGGAGCAAGCCCCTCCCCTACCGCTATTCCGTTCGTTTTACTAGCAGACCTGAGGTCAGTCCTGACTATTTCGGATAAAATTTGCATTCTGTCACGTACGCATATCGTAACAAAGTATGCACCTGCGGAGCTGTAATCAAAGTTTTTTAGTCTTGTTGACTTTCTTTTCGGCAAATCCTTATCGTTATCCATTTGCATCACCCATACCATTATAACACAAATCGGCAGAGAAAACAAGTGTTTTCTCTGCCGATTTTCTGTGTCTTCAAATTCTCCGCTTGGAACAACAGAGAAACAGTACGAGTTTTTTTATTTTGTTTTTCAGTTTCCGAGTGCCTTTTCAATAGCATCTACAAGCTCTGCTTTTTCCATTTTAGCCTCAGATCTTGCAACGATAACGCCCTCTGCGTCAACTACTACGGTCATAGGATACTGTCCCTTGCCGCCAAGAGCGAAATAGTAGCTCTCGCCTTCGTTGTTGTGGCCGAATTTCATCGTGTAATCGGTAAAACCTTTATAGAAGAGACAGAACGCAATTTCGTCCGCGCTGTCGTTTGCCGAGCAGATTGCTATCATATCTATTGCCACTCCCTTTTCGGTGTACTCTTTGTACACCTCCTCGAAGTGTGGAAGCTCCTCAAGGCAGGGCTGACAGGTCGTGTACCAGAAGTTTATAACGGTTATCTTTCCCGTATTTGCCGAAACGTTAAATGTGCCAACGTATTCTCCGTCGGTCGAGATTATTCTTATATCCTCGCTCACGCAGATATTTCCAACGTTATATCCGACCGCAGGTCCGCCGCCCCCGTCGCTTGTGGGAGGTGCGCTCTGCGTTGGAGCTTTATCAATAAAGTTGTAGTAAACGAGGCTTCCTACAAGGAGCGCTCCTGCAAGTACGGTTGCCACGATTTTCACGGCAGTTGTGCGCTTTTTACGCTTTGTCTCGATCTTTTCGATTTCTTCATCGGTGGCGTTTTCGGGTATCTCGTTTGGAGGAAGGATTATCTTCGATCCCTTCCACTGTATAGCCTTTGTCGGGCAGACCTCGATACATTCACCGCAGTTTATACATTCGTGGTCGCCGACCTTACGAATATCCATCTGACACTTGCTGACGCAAAGTCCGCAGTCGATACATTTCGGCTTGTCGAGCTTTATTCCGATAAGCGCGATCTTATTGAAGAATCCGTAAAGTGCGCCGAGCGGACAGAAGAATCGGCAGAAGAATCTGTACATAAATACCGAGCCGACTATAAAGACAACGAGAAGTACGAATTTCCACGTGAAGAGAGGTCCGAGCAGAGAGAGGAGCGCGTGATTTTCGCTGTTTGAAAGGAGTCCTACGCCTCCCTCGAGCGTACCTGCAGGACAGATATACTTACAAAAGGCAGGGATCTTATCTCCCTTTCCGCTATATATAAGGGGTATCGCGAAAACGAAGAGCGCGAGAATCACGTATTTCAGATAGGAGAGCGCTCTCGTTATCTTGCTTTTCTTGACCTTCGGGGTCTTTATCTTATGAAGAAGATCCTGAATGAGTCCAAAAGGACATAAGAAACCGCATATCCATCTGCCGAAAAGCAGTCCGTAAAGCATTATAATTCCGAACATATAGTACGGAACGGTTTTGTTCGCATCAGCGAGTGCGTTCTGAAGCGCTCCGAGCGGACAAGCCGCCGATGCACCGGGACAGGAATAACAGTTGAGTCCGGGAGCGCACATATTTTTTGCTTTTCCGAGATAGATGAATCCGTTTCCGAATCCCTTTAAGTTTGCGTTAAAGAGGAGCGCCGCGTAAAGCTGAATAAGTCGTCGCTTCAGCGGCAAGCGGATCTTTTTATTTTTACTATTTTCTTTCATTTTCATATCAGCCAAGTCCTATACATTCGGTGCAGATTTTTATTGCCTTTTCAAGCACGTCACTCATTCCGCCGTTAAAAATTCCGAGAACGATAAACGCGACAGCTACGGCAAAAACTATTATTCTGACTATCGTTACAACGGGAACACTCTTTTCATTTTTGATCTCAGGCTTCTTTGCCGAGGTATCCGAGGAAAGAGCGCTCTTTAAAAGCTTTTCCTCCTTATCCGCAAAGGAGTCTCCAAGATAATATTTCACGCAAACAGCGGCAAAGGAGATCGCCGCAAAGGGGAGTACGAAAAGGGCGAGTGCCTTAACGCTATCGTTCACTTTGCCTATGAAATTATCGGCGTTTATAAGATAGAACACAGTAGGAAGTGCCGAAAACGCACAAATAGCAATACACGAATAGTCGAGCGCTTTTCTGATCTTTTTCAGACGCTCTGCGCACGGCACCGAAACGCCGTTTGCCTTTGCTCTTGCGTAAAGCTTTGCAAGAGACGCCTTTTTATCCCTTATAGCGCGCGGCTTTTTCTCGCCCGTCGGCAAAGCGACCGACAAAACTATTCCTCCAACGATCGCAAAATCGCAAAGCAGTGATAGCCACGCTATTTTCTTGAACTGAGTTGAAATGCTCTCAGGTGTAAACGGACGGTCTCCGCTTTTATAAATCGTAATGCACGACAAAATAAGGCATATTCCAAGCGCAACGATCAGCGCCGAAAGCACTATACCGTATATGAGGTGCAGCTTTTCTCTGTTTTTCTCTGACATATTTATCTCCGTTTTAAAAATTGCAAAAATTCATCGCGTAAAGCATATTTTATCACAAAAAAGACGTAAAGTCAAGATTTTTTATATTATCTCGATTTTTACGGAAAGGCTTTTATTTCCTTTTGCGTAAAAGACCTTATAGTGACCGTGACGGCTACACGCACGCTCGCTTGTGCAGACGATCTCGGTCAACAGTATATCTGCATTTTGAGAGGCCGTACGTTATTTCAAGGCGTTTCTTATCAAAGGATATTTCGGAATATTCTTCTCCGTCAAAATAGAATGCAGGGAGAAGATGCGCTACCTCGCCGTCTCCCGAAAGATTTATTTCAACACCGTTTTTGCTGACGGTATATTCCGTGTCGATCGACTTGCCGTCCTTAAACGTGACGGTAAATTTTGCATTTGCGCTTCCCTTTTCGGCATTTTCCGAAAGCTCTTTAAGCTCGTAAACAGATGAGGGCGAGGTTGCGAAAATAAATTTACCGTCCGAAAAGCGTCCCGGTGCGAGCGAAAGATTGACTGCATCTTGAACGTCGATAGCATAACTCGGACTTTTTGTGCACGGAGCGGACATACACACGTTCGTATGCGCACCTCTCTTGTGAATACGTCCGAGTCCCGATGCATCGTAATGCATATTCGCAAAGGTCTCAAATTCGAGGAAATATCCGCCTGCGTTCAAAAATATCTTATGGAACTCGTCCGACGTTTTTGCCACGTACGGCGCATAAAGATCATTAGGCGTCTCTGCTATATCGTCTCTGCAGATGATCTGCGCGGCATAGAGAAAAGATGCCGTAGTTATCATATATTTATCGAAATACGCGTAATTCTCGCATCCGTATTTCGTCTCGGTAGGGAAACGGTTTTTGATGTGTCTTATGGGGTTCTTCGAGAGCCAGAATTCAACGTTGTCGAGAGCTCTGCGAGCTGCTTCCTTGAAGCGTCCCGCAAGCACAAGATCTCCCTCGTTTGCGTATCTGCTTGCCTCGTATTCGAGAACGATCGAAAGGTGTGCCTCGTTGTGTGGGAACTGCGCGGAGCGTCCGCCGAAGGGCACTTCTCCGCTTACCGACTGCATTTTGAGCGTCAAGAGTCCTGCTTTTCTGAGGCACTCGTCGATATCCCTTCTGTATTTTCCGTTATAGCCGAAATGGAGCAGTACTGCAAAAAGTCCGCGCGGAACGAGATCGTAAACCATCGGCGGATTTTCCTCGTCGTCGCGGTACATTCCGTTTTCGTCGAGCCATCTGAGCTGGGTGGGTATCTGAATATCGACAAATTCCTCTGACGATGCAAGTCCGATATAGGTGCGCATATACTCGCTGACCGCGGTGAAGAGCGCCCAGTTGAATATCTTATCGCTCGGTGTTTTTGCGTACTGCGTATAGCACTTTTCGGGGACTATTGTTTTGAGATTACTCTTCCATTTGTCTATTTTCTCTTCGGAAACGATTCCCTTTCCGCAAAGCTCCATTATGCAGAAAATTATCTCTTTTACCGAAAAATCGTTTGCCGCCTTGACTCTTGGGATATTCTCGCAGCAAAAGTCCATCATCTCGACAAATATCGAAAGAAGCTCACGTTTTCTTCCGTGTGCGATCAGAATTCCTATATTTGCGGTAAGGCGCGGAAATCCGTGTTCACTGAGTCCCTTTGTCTTTACCTCGTCAAAATAGCGCTCGATATGTGCAAGGCTGTACGCCTCGAGCGTTTTTTCCATAAGGTCGATATATCTGTTTTTCACTGTCAAGACCTCCGTCTCTGTCCGAGGACTCGATTTTTCGCCTTTAATTATACCAAAAGGGCAAAAAAATGTCAACTAAAATCAAATATAAACAAAAAAATATCTTATCTCGCTTGACAGAGTGAAAAATGCGTGATATAATATAGAAAATATTAAATTCATACGGAGGAATTATCATGCGTATAAAGACTCTCGATACCAAGAACCTCTGCGCAAGTGCAAAGAACGGCGGTTGCGGCGAATGCCAGACCTCTTGCCAGTCCGCTTGCAAGACCAGCTGCGGTATCGCAAATCAGCAGTGTGAAAACACCAAGAAGGAAAACGAAAACAAGTAATTCATTTTCGCTCCGAATGCCGCCTTTTTGGGCGGCATTTTTGGTCTGAGGGCGCAGTCCTTAGACATCCTGCCGAGAAACCTTGAAAAGTTTTCTCGGAGCTTCAAGCATTATCTGAAAACTTTTAAAAAAAGGGTTTCAGACTTCCCGAAAACTTTTTCAAATCGGATCGTAGCCAGGTCGTTCTGTGAGACAAGGAGTGGTCTTACCAGATTGTCTTCCTAAG
>JAZSKY010000022.1:0-21645 GCA_045535095.1 Eubacteriales bacterium
CTACCTCTCACGTTCCTTGACAAAGAAAGCGACGCAAGATAACGGCGACGCAGTATAGGGCAAATCGGATACGTTCTTTTTGCTCCGAGCCGAGCGACGGGTGCGCCAAGACTTCCCACACGGGAACGAGCGAGAAACACAACGTCGTAAAACGAATGTAGCAGTTTGTGGGCGACGACAAGCAGAAAGGATAATGATACTCCCTTATAGCCACAGTTCGAGCGTTAAGAGCGTCGCAAACGATGGGTGAGGTTGCCGAGAGAGCAAGGATGAAACTCCCGTGGAGCTATGCTAATAGCCGTCCGATTAAAGCCCATTAAATAATTTGTTGTAATAGTGGACTTGCCGCATTTCATATAGTGTATTAGCCGTTTTCTTGAAAGGGGGCTAAATAATGAAACAAAGCGATAAATCTAAAAGTAACGACGATAAAATAATTTGCGTTAGTGTTTTCAAAAGCGGCGAGAACACAACGACCAAACAAGAATATACAAAGAAATGGATTGAATTTATCAATCGAATGGAGAAAGGCAAAAGTGTAAACTTTTGCAACACCTAATGACAAGTTGCATTTTTTGTGGTATAATATACCCAAGGAACAGCTTGTCATTATCTTTTAGGTAGATAAAATGAAAGTAGCTATTTATTGCCGCTTATCCGAAGAAGATAGAAACAAGCAATTTGAAACCGACGACAGCAACAGCATACAAAACCAAAAGGCAATGTTGTTGCAATACGCTATGGAACAGGGGTGGGAGCTTTACAACATTTACAGCGACGACGATTACACGGGGTCTGACAGACGACGCCCCGAGTTTAACCGTCTGCTAAAGGACGCAGAACAACACAGATTTGATATTGTCCTCTGCAAAACACAATCGCGTTTTACACGCGAGCTTGAATTGGTTGAGAAGTACATACACGGGCTGTTTCCCGTTTGGGGTATTCGCTTCATCAGTATTGTTGATAACGCAGATACCGCGAACAAAGGAAATAAGAAATCCCGACAGATCAATGGACTTGTCAACGAATGGTACCTTGAGGATATGTCGGAGAATATCAGAAGCGTTCTTACCAACAGACGCGAGAACGGTTTTCATATCGGTGCCTTTGCTTTGTACGGGTACAAGAAAGACCCCGATCAGAAAGGACACTTGATTATCGACGAAGAAGCCGCCGCCGTTGTAAGAGAAGTTTTTACACTATTTTCACAAGGTTACGGTAAAACTGCAATCGCCCGTATGCTCAACGATAGGGGCATACCGAATCCAACTGAATATAAGCGTCAGCAAGGTTTGCGCTACAAACAGCCGACAATGAAAAACAGCACACTTTGGAAATACTTTGCGATCTCCGATATGCTGATAAATGAAATCTACATCGGCAATATGGTTCAAGGAAAATACGGTAGTATCTCCTATAAGACCAAGCAAAACAAACCGCGCCCAAAAAGTGAATGGTACATTGTTGAGGGAACACACGAACCGATCATTGACCGTGAGCTTTGGGACAGAGTGCAAGCTATGATTGCGGAACGGGCAAAGCCCTTTGACGTTGGCACAATCGGCTTGTTTGCAAGAAAAGCCCGCTGTGCAAGTTGCGGATATGTAATGCGTTCATCAAAAACGGCACCGCAACGAGGCAGTAAGCATTATTTGCAATGTTCAAACCGCCACGTTGCCAAAGACGCTTGCGAGGGTGCTTTTATCTCGGTTGACCGTTTGGAACGGCTTGTAATTGACGAGATAAACAGACTATCCGCAGAATACCTTGATAAAGACGAGTTAGAGCAAAACATCGAGTTTTGCAACAACTTACAATCACAGAAAAATCGCATACTCTCCGATCTCGCGGCATACCGCAAAAAAATCGAAGAATATGCAAAAGGTATTCGGGAGCTTTATATGGATAAGGTTAAGGGCTTGATAACCGAAAGCGACTTTGTGGAACTGTCGAAAGACTTTACCACACAAAAGGAACGTCTTGAACGTGTAGTTGCAGACGGCGAAAAACAGTTAGCCGAAATCGACGACAAAATTGCGGTTGGTGATAACCGCCGCGAACTCATTGAACAATACACAAACTTGGAACACCTTAACCGCGAAATCGTGGAAACGCTGATTGATTATATATCTATCGGCAAGCGAATCCCCGGAACAAGGAATGTTCCCATAGAAATTCATTGGAATTTCTGAAAAGTTTGTTCTTATATGATTGCACCAGAACAAAAGGCGCGTGTAACCTACGATAATCTGCTCAGACTGATAGACGATCCCGACGTACGCGATCCGATCAAATTCCTTCGCGAGCGCGAGGTCGTGCATTACCAGCGTTTCGGTGATGCGCTCGGTCTTGCACAGGACGCATTCGGAAATAAAAAGAATTTCTATGCGTATAACCCGAGTTTTGATAAGGGGTGCTGAAAATAGAAAAAGTGGACTTTTAAAAGTCCACTTTTTTGTTTTGGAATTATACCTTGACAACTATCAATGCTGTTGGAAGTACCTTACGATAAGCTTTTTTATTTCCTCTTGACAAACTGATATATGTGTGATAAAATACATTCTACCGACGATAGCTTAGAAGCGGTTGGACTTGCATTTTTGCTCCCAACCAGAAGATATCGTCGACGTTATCACTCCTTCCGATTGGAAAGCAACTTGTGTGCTTATGGAAGGGGTGCTTTATTTGAAGACGAATCGTTTAATACCGAAAGCACGGTGCTGCCGGAAGTTCTTTACGATTCGTTTTTTGTTTTTATACACCCCACTCTCCGCCAATATTTTGCCGCAAAGCTATTGATTTTTTTGCTTTTATATGATATAATATATTGATATAATATTTTTTATTGATTTTAAGCACTTTTTTTAAGGAGAAAATACATTGTCAATTTACTCAGAAAAGATCAAAGCAAAGCTTCTTCCCCTGCTCCCGATACACGATATAGTGATATTCCCGTCAGTTCCCTCGAACGTCGAGTTTTCCGATCCCGAGGCTCTCGCGGCGATAAAGGCGGCGCAGAAGGCCGATTCGAGCATTTTCGTAATTTCGCTTACCGCAAACCGCACGCTTGACGACGTTATCGGCAAGGTTGGAGTAGTATGCAAAATAAAGAACGTTTCGCACGTTACCCCGAGCAGTGCGCTCGTCACTCTTGAAGGCGTATGCCGCGCAGACCTTATCGACTTTAAAAAGGACGAGAGCTTCTACACCGCGTCCATTGCTTGCAAGATACTTCGCTACGATGACGACGGAATACGCAGTGAGCTTCTCCGCCGCGACGTCTTAAAGCTTTTCGAGGCGTATCCGAAAATGATACCCAACTTCTCGAAGGAGCTTGAAAATGCGGTCAGATCGACCAAGTCGCCCTCAAGCTTTTCCGACCTTATCGCGAGCAGCGTTATATTCAGAACGGAAAACAAGATCACTCTGCTCAGCGAGTACGATCCTATCCGCCGTCTTGAGCTTCTCCCTCTTCTTATGGAGAGCGAGCTTGTTCTTCTCGGCGAGGAAGCGAGAATACATAAGCGTACACGCGAGGCGATAGAGGAAAATCAGAGAGACTACTATCTGCGCGAGCAGTTAAAGGTAATAAAAAACGAGCTTGGCGAGGACGAGGAATACGACGAGGAGATCGCAGAATATATGCAGAAGATCGCCGACGCCGACCTTCCCGACGAGGTTCGTGAAAAGCTCGTCAAGGAGACTGTAAAGCTCTCCAAGCAGCCCTATTCCTCTCACGAAAGCGCGGTAATCCGCGGATATATCGACACCTGTCTCGAGCTTCCGTGGAAAAAGTGCACGGAGGACTCGCTCGACGTTGAAAACGCAAGAAAGATCCTTAACGCCGATCACGACGGAATCGACGACGTAAAGGAAAGAATCCTTGAGTTTATCGCGGTCAAAAATCTTACGCCTAACATCAAAAATCAGATAATCTGTCTCGTTGGCGCGCCCGGTGTGGGTAAGACCTCTATCGGCGCTTCGATAGCGCGCGCACTCGGCAGAAAATACGTCCGCGTTGCTCTCGGTGGCGTACGCGACGAAAGCGACATCCGCGGTCACAGAAAGACCTACGTCGGCTCGATGCCCGGACGAATCATTGCCGCTATCAAGCAGGCAGGGGTATCGAATCCGCTCATTCTTCTCGACGAGATCGACAAGTTAACGAGAGACGCTCACGGAGATCCCTCGTCGGCTCTTCTCGAGGTACTCGATCCCGATCAGAACAAGGCGTTCAGAGATCACTTTATCGAGCTTCCCTTCGATCTTTCGGACTGTATGTTCATAGCAACCGCAAACACGCTTGACACTATTCCGCGTCCCCTTCTCGACCGTATGGAGGTAATCGAGATGAAGAGCTATTCGGCGCGCGAAAAGCTCTCTATTGCGAAAAACCACCTCATTCCCAAGAAGATGAAGGCTCACGGTCTTATGAAGAAGGACCTCAAAATAGACGACAGCGCAATTCTCCGCATCATCAGCGCATACACACGCGAAGCAGGTGTGCGTAATCTTGAGCGCGAGATAGCGTCTATCTGCCGCAAGGTTGCAAGAAAGATCGTTGAGGACTCTGAAAACAGAAAGAAAGTTACCGTCAAGGCGACAAATCTTCACGAATTCCTCGGCGGTGAAAAGATAATTCCCGAAAAGATCGCAGATTTCGACGAGATCGGCGTAGTCAACGGACTTGCTTACACCGATGCAGGCGGAGATATGCTCAAGGTTGAGGTCGTATCTATGCCGGGCAGTGGCAAGGTCGAGCTTACCGGATCGCTCGGTGAGGTTATGAAGGAGTCGGCAAAGATCGCAGTCAGCATCGTAAGGTCCCGTGCTGAAAAGCTCGGAATCGACCCCGACTTTCACAAGAATACAGACCTTCACATTCACTTTCCCGAGGGCGCAGTCCCGAAGGACGGACCGAGCGCAGGCGTTACTCTCGTATGCGCGATAATTTCCGAGCTTGGAAAATATCCCGCAAGACGCGACGTTGCAATGACCGGCGAGGTATCGCTTCGCGGAAAGGTTCTCGCTATCGGCGGACTCAGAGAAAAATCAATGGCGGCATATCTTGCCGGAGCAAAGAAGGTATTTATTCCAAAGGACAATGCGCGCGACATCGAAAAGACCGATATTTCGGTACGCGAGAACGTAGAATTCGTTCTCTGTGAGACGATAGACGACGTTATCAGCGGCGTTCTTCTCACAAAAAATGCAGACAGCGACGTAATAATACCGATAATTTCTCAAAAAACCACCGAAAAGCGTGTAAGTATGCGCTAAAAACGATAAAAAAGGGTTATAGTTATATGAAACTTGATTTTAACAAAACGAGCCTCAAGATCACCGCAGGTCTTGCATCGCAGTTTCCGAAGGATCTGCGTCCGCAGATCGCGATGTCGGGGCGTTCTAACGTGGGCAAAAGCTCGCTTATCAATTCGCTGATCGGCAGAAAGAATCTCGCCCGAGTCAGCTCGAGTCCCGGAAAGACGATAACGATAAACTTTTACGACGTGAACTCGTCGATCTATCTCGTTGACCTTCCCGGCTACGGATTTGCAAAGCGCAATCCCGCAGACAAGGCAAAATGGTCGGCTCTGACTAACGATTATTTCGTCAAGGGATCCGAGAAGATCGCGGCTGTTATTCAGCTTATCGACTTAAAGGTAGGTCCTACCGCCGACGACGAAATGATGCTCGATTTCCTTACTCAGTCAGAGATTCCCTTCTTCGTCGTCGCAACCAAGGCCGACAAGCTCAACAAGACCGACAGAGCGAAAATGATAAATCTGCTTGAAAATCACCCTCTGCTTGACGGCGTGAAGATAATTCCCTTCTCGTCACTCAGCGGCGAGGGCAAGACGGCAGTTACCGCCGAAATACTTTCTATTTTAGGTTAATTAAAAGGATCGAAAAAATGTTACATTCAGGATACTCGGTAAACGCCGAGGGACATTTCACTCTTTGCGGTGCTGACACCGTAGAGCTTGCAAAAAAATACGGCACACCTCTTTATCTTCTTAACGAGAACGATATAGTAAAGCAGTGCCGCACATATCGAAATGCTGTCAAAAAGTATTTTTCCGAGAAGAGCGCGATATACTACGCATCAAAAGCGCTTTCGGTAAAGGAAATATACCGCATTATCGAAAAAGAGGATATAAACGCAGACGTAGTTTCTCTCGGAGAGCTTTATACTGCTATAAAAGCGGGATACACCCCATCGCGCCTCTGTATGCACGGAAACAACAAGACTCCCGAGGAGATTCGCGCAGCGCTTGAATACGGAGTCGGAAGCTTCGTTGTAGAATGCTTTGACGAGCTTGAATCTATATCGAAGATCGCGTCCGATATGGGAATTTCTGCGAAAATACTTCTCAGAATCACTCCGAACATCGACTGCCACACGCTTGAAGCAATAAGTACGGGCAAGCTCGATTCCAAGTTCGGCGTGCCGATTGAGACGGGTCAGGCGGAAAAGTTCGTTGAAAAGGCGCTTGCGCTTCCGTGTCTTGACCTTATCGGTTATCACTGCCACTGCGGATCTCAGGTATTTGAATACGAGCCCTATCTCGATCAGCTTGAGGTTATGATGGTCTTTGCCGCAGATATGAAAAAGAAATTCGGATACACTCCCGAATATCTCAACATCGGCGGAGGATTCGGCGTCCGCTATACCGAGGAGGACGGTGAGATAGACATTGAAGGTAGCATAAGGCTTATCGGCGAAAAGCTGACCGAGCTTTGCGAGACTCTCGCGCTTCCCCGTCCGCATATCCTTATGGAGCCCGGACGCTCGATAGTCGCATCTGCAGGAGTCACCCTCTACACTGTCGGCTCGGTCAAGCACATCGGCGATTTCCGCACGTACGTCACAATTGACGGCGGAATGGCGGACAACCCGAGATATGCTCTCTACAAGTCGAGATACGAGGCGCTTATTGCCAACAAGGCAAATAAAGAAAAGGATATCGTATGCTCGGTAGCAGGCAGATGCTGTGAGTCGGGCGACCTTATCGGAGAGGATATGCCTCTTCAATCGGCAGAGCGCGGAGATATACTCGCTGTAACTGTAACCGGCGCATATAACTACTCTATGGCGTCAAACTACAACAGAGTGCTTCGTCCTGCTATGGTTATAATCAAGGACGGAGAGGATCGCCTTGCCGTAAAGCGCGAAACTCTTGACAACATCATCGAAAACGATATTTAACAGGCTCAAATTTCAAAAGGTAATTCATTATGCTAAGATACATCACAAGCGGAGCGGAGCCGAAAGAGATACTCTTAATACTCCTGCTCACAATACCGACGGTTCTTATCTCGCTCTCGGTACACGAGTTTGCACACGGATACGTAGCGTATAAGCTCGGCGATCCGACGGCAAAGAACTTCGGCCGCCTCACCCTGAATCCGATAAAGCATTTTCATCCGATAGGAATGCTCTCGATGCTGATTCTCGGAATAGGCTGGGCAAATCCGGTACCGATAAACACGAGATATTTCAAAAACCCGAAAAAAGGAATGGCTATGACGGCGGCAGCAGGCCCGATCTCGAATCTGCTTCTCGCCTTTATAGGACTTCTGATATACGGAGTTATCGTGAAATTTCTGGGCGGAGCTATGCCGTACGAGCTTCTTCTTGCAAGTGTGCTCTTCTTCCAGAATTTCTGCTATATGAACGTTTATCTCGCGGTATTCAATATGCTCCCCGTTCCGCCCTTTGACGGGTCGCGTCTTGCATTTGCATTTTTGCCCGATAAATACTATTTCTCGATAATGAAATATGAAAATATTATTATGATGGTAGTGCTTATCGGTCTTGCTACCGGCATTATTTCGCTTCCCTTCGGATTTATTTCCGACAAAATACTCTCTGTAATGCAGTGGATTGTAGGTCTTATATTATGACAGAAAACACAGAAAACATCGTAAAAAACGAAGAACAAAACGAGGGCAAGCTTTCCTTCACGCTTGAAATTTACGAAGGTCCGCTTGATCTTCTGCTTGCTCTTATTGCAAAAAACAAAATAAACATTTACGATATTCCGATCTCGCTTATTTTTGAGCAGTATATGGAATATATCGAAAAATTAAACGAGCTTGACATGGAGATAGCGGGCGAGTTCCTCGAGATGGCGAGCAGACTTATGCTCATCAAGAGCAGAATGCTCCTGCCGAAGCCCGAAAGCAACGAGGAGGCAGTTGACCCTCGTGCAGAGCTTGCCGAAATGCTTATCGAGTATCAGAAGGCAAAGCGCGCCGCTCAGGGACTCGGTCATCTTTACGCATCCTTCTCGGGACGCTTCGCAAAGGATACCGACGATATTCCCCCTTGCGACGATATTCCTGATAATCAGGACATTGATCTTCTCGTAAAGGCGTTTGAGCGAATGGCTCTTCGCAAAAAGCTCTTTGACGAATCGCGTAACGAAACGGTTGAGGCTTCTCTTTCGGTCATTCTCACAAGAGAGCCTGCTCCTGTTACCGAAAAGATAAACGTAGTCATAAACAAGATAGTAGCAAAGGGACTCGTTCCTCTTGAAGAGGTGTTTGACACCTGTACGCACCGCTCTGAGGTGGTAGCAACCTTCCTTGCAATACTTGAGCTTATGAAAAGCCAGAAGATAACCGCAGACTTTACGGACGGTCTCGACTTCCCGAAGCTGCGTCTCATAACCCCCGAGGATATAACCGACAATCCTATATCCGTCGGCGGTCTCCCCGAATAATAAATACGAGGTGATAAAAGTGACAGATAATTTTGAAATTGAAAATCAGTACATAGACGAAAACGAGGCAGAGTCTGAGGAGAAGGCTGCGCCCGAATACGATACCGAGACCTACGCAAGAATGGTTGAGGCGATTCTCTTCGCGGCAGGATACCCCGTAAGCTTCAAAAAGCTCGCGGAGGTTCTTGAGACCTCTGTGCTTACCGTCAGAAAGGCTGTAAGTGAGCTTCAGAACTCGCTTGAAATGGACAACAGAGGAATACGACTCATAATCGTTTCCGATTCTTGTCAGCTCTGCTCCAAGGAGGAGTTTGAGCAGTACGTAAGAAAGGCGCTCGGTATAAGACGTGAGGGACGTCTCTCCAACTCGTCGCTTGAGGTACTTGCGATAGTTGCGTACAATCAGCCTATAACCAAGGCAAAGATCGAAAAAATACGCGGAGTGGACTCGTCCTACGCGGTATCTACCCTCTGCGACAGACGTCTTATCGAGGCAAAGGGACGCCTTGATGCTCCCGGAAAGCCTATCCTTTACGGCACGACAGACGATTTCCTGCGTTGCTTCGGACTTTCCTCTCTTTACGAGCTTCCCGACTACGAGGAAAAGAGCGAGCATCCCGACGAGCAGATAAGCATGCTCGACCTCGAGGAAGGCGACGTAGCGGCGACAGAAGATGCCGCTCCCGAAAGCGAGAACTAAGAGTCTCTTGCCATAATCGGACAAGGAGGTGAAGGCCGTGGACTTACCTATCATTATACCTGTAATATTACTGCTCGCTATTATGATAGCGCTTGTGCGAGTTTCTCTCGTTATCATATCAAAGGACTACCTTGCAATAAAGCTTCGCATTGCGTTTTTCACGGTCACTCTCTATGATGACAGAAAGAAAAAGCGTATAAGGGCATCAAAATACGCAAAAAAGAGCCGTAAAAAGAGAAAAAATGCGCTATTTTCCGCATTTTCATCAGGTCACGATACGATCAAAAAAAGCCGTAAAGAGTCGGACGCTTCCGGCGCGAAGGGCGCTATTTCCCTTTTATCAGAGCTTTTTGAAAAGATCATTTTCCCGATAATCAGAAGCTCACGGATAAGATTTAAGCATTTTCGCCTCAGCGTATCGTCAAGCGATCCGTCTGACACCGCCATTCTTTACGGAGTGCTTTGTCAGGGCGTTTCATATCTTTTAAACGTTATCTCTCAAAACGCGAAAATGTCACCGCGACAGCTTCGCAAGGTAAAGCTTGAGTGTGATTTTATTTCCGGAAAGACAACGCTCGACGTGCATTTAGTTTTGTCGGTAAGCATCTGGAAGCTGATATCCCTTCTTGCAGGTGCAGGAGTGGGCGCTACCGAAAACGTTAGTGAACAAAAAGAAGCCTCGGTCGAGAAGGCCGTATAAAACATAACATTTATAACTCTCAAGGAGGATATTATAATGAACGAAAACAAAAACGCAAGTCGCGAAAAGCTCAGCGACGTAGTTGCAAACGCGCTTGAAAACATCAAGGAGATCGCGGACGTAAACACCGTAGTCGGCGATCCCATAAACGCGCCCGGCGGAATTACCATAATTCCGATCACGAGCGTATCGGTAGGCTTTGCCTCGGGCGGAATTGACAGCCTCGGCAAGCGTACTCGCGAAAAGTCTCACAGTATGAATTTCGCAGGAGGCGGCGGAACGGGAATCAAGATAAATCCCATCGGATTTCTCGTTGTAAAGCCTGACGGCGCGGTAGATTTCCTCGGCGCAGACTCCGATCGCAAGGCTGACAAGGTAGATACCGTCCTCGAGCTTATCGAGCGTTCGCCCGAATTTATCAAGAAATTAAAGGCGGCTTTCTCAAAGGAAAAGGCTGAAGAGAACAAGGACGAAAAGTAATATGGAAAAAATACGTCTCCAGAAGTTTATTTCCGACTGCGGAGTAATGTCCCGTCGCGCTGCCGAAAAGGCTATCGAGGCAGGCGAGGTATTCGTCAACGGAGAGGTTGCGACTATCGGAACGAAGGTAGATCCGCGCCACGACAAGGTGCTTTGTCAGGGCGCGCCCGTCGGAAAAAGACAGAACTTTCATTACAGCTACGTTATGCTCAACAAGCCTACGGGTTACGTCACCACGATGAGCGACGAAAAGGGCAGAAAAACGGTTGCCGAGCTTGTTGCTGACGTTCCCACCCGTCTCTACCCCGTCGGCAGACTCGATATGAACTCCGAAGGTCTTTTACTTATGACCAACGACGGCGCTCTCACGAACGCGCTGACTCATCCGAGACACCTTATACCTAAAATATATAACGTCAAGGTTGGCGGAAACGTAACGAGAGCAAAGATAATCGAGCTTTCTACTCTTACCGAGATAGAGGGTGAGAAAATAATACCCGTACAGTGCGGAATAATCCGTCACAATGAAAAGACGTCTATAATTGAAATGATCCTTTTTGAGGGCAAAAACAGGCAGATCCGCAGAATGTGCGAGGCGGTAGGACTTGAGGTTAAGTCGCTAAAGCGCGTTTCTATCGGCGATCTCGTTCTTGACGTCAAAACCGGTTCTTGGCGTTATCTCAACGTTGACGAGGTCAAGGATCTCAAAAAAGCAGTTGGTCTGCTTAAATAATTAAAAGGTTAAAAATATGCTCAGAATACACGCTATACAGACAAAAGAAATTCAGAAGGAGCTGTGTGAGAAATGCTCGGTAGAGTTTATTCCCGACGCTCTTGCATACGCGGCATTTGAAACCGACGAGATTCCCGACGATCCGAATGCGAGCGATACCATAACCGGCGAGCTTCTCGGTGTTACGCAGTTTTCCTTTAAAAAGGATGGAGTTTATGTTTACGATCTCCGCTCTCCCGAGGGAGTTGACGATTTTGAAGCGCTCTTCATAATGGGAAGATCAATGCTCAATTTCGTTGATATGTGCGGAACGCACGATGCCTATCTTCCCTATCCCGAAAAAATATCTCCCCGACTGATTTCCGCAGTAGGCTTTAAAATGCGCGAGGACGGGACTTATTATATGGATCTTCGCGGTTTTTTTACGAAGCACCACGGCGACTGACCCCGATATTCTCTCCTGTTGGTAGTTAATTGGCAAAATTTGGCAATATTTACCAATTTTGACTCTTAATTTTTGTTGGCATTGCCAATTGCAATTATTTCCAAAATATGGTAATATATATTTGTCACAAAACAAAAAACTTTACGGGAGTGAAAAGACATGGAATCAAAAATCAAAATACTTATTGCCGACGAGAGTCCTGAATTCAGAAGAAACTGCAAGGAGGGTCTCTGGGCGCTCGGCTACCGCGAGATCAGCGAGGCGTGCAACGGTGAGGATGCCCTTCACAAGATAGAAAGCATTCGTCCCGACATCGTGCTTCTCGATATATGGATGTCGCGTCTCGACTGCGTTCATATCATAAGAAGTGCGCTTGCGATGAATCTTGCGCCCGATATGCCGCCATCTTTTATCGTCACCTCGATAGTGAACAATCAGAATATGTTTTTCGAGGCAAGTGAATCGGGTGCTGAATACTGCATATTAAAGCCCATCGACTTTCAGAGTCTCAGTCAGAGAATCCTTCGCATAATCGCCAAGAAGCGTGCCGCAAAGACTCCGACCTCCGCAAGTCCTAACATCGGAAACGATATGGAGGCGCAGGTGACGAAGGTCATTCACCAGATCGGAGTTCCTGCTCATATCAAGGGATACCAGTATCTGCGCACCGCGATACTTATGACGATAAACGATACCGATATAATTAATTCGGTAACGAAGATACTCTACCCTTCGGTAGCAAAGCAGTATCAGACGACCTCGTCGAGAGTTGAGCGAGCTATCCGACACGCCATTGAGGTTGCGTGGGACAGAGGCGATCTCGACACTCTCAACGCATATTTCGGATATACTATCCAGAACAGTCGCGGAAAGCCCACTAACAGCGAATTTATCGCGATGATTGCCGACAATCTCCGTTTGTCAAATAAGTTTTCATAAATAAAAAAATCGACCCTTCGGGGTCGGTTTTTTATTTTTTAGAAATCTTAGCGTATTGATAAGGTGTTATTCCGAAGCGTCTTTTAAATGCCGAGATGAAATAGGAGCAGTCAGAAAAACCGCACATATCACATACCTCCTGTACGCAAACGCCCGTTTCAAGAAGCTTTTTTGCATACGAAAATCTTTTGGCGTCTATATAAAGAGAGGGGCTTAAATTCATATATTTTTTAAAGAGGTTGCAAAGCGCGCTTCTGCTTATGAAGAAGGCCTCTGCGACGTCCTCGACCCTGCACGAGCCTGCGAAATGAAGGTCAATATATCTGAGTATTTCCTCCATCTGCTCGGGCAATTTTTTCGCCTCACCAGTTCTTTCCTTATACTTTTCAATGAGAGACAAAAGTCCAAAAAATGCCGAAAGAGACTCCGCATCCTTTTTTACCTGCTCATCGCTTTCCACACAAAGCGTTTTAAGATATTCTGTTAGGGTCTGCTTATCCTGCGGATTCATCGAAATAAGATTTCCCTCGCCCGCCCTTCTACTAAAAAAGGCGGACATCATATTTTCTATCTCTCCCGATGCAGACAACCACACGCAGTAATGCTCGTGATCCGCGCTTCTGTTGAAAATACAGTGATGAACCTCGTTGGGACGGGTGATAATTATATCTCCCGAGTTTACGGGATAAACTCTGTTCTCGACCATAAAGGAAACGTCGCCTGTAATGTTGACGTATATTTCACAAAAGCTATGTATATGCGCTCCCTTTCGCGCATCCATATCATTTTTTGTTACTGTGTTTATCGCGTGTCTGCCTTCATAGAAGACTCTGTCTGCGGAATTTATAATTTCCTGCGGCTTTGGAAAGTACATTTTCTTGCTCCAAATCAAGGTTTATATTTTAAAATGAATTTAAAAATCCTGCGAGGTGCTTCAAGGATCGCGTATCCGGCCTTGTTTCCTGCGTAAAATTGAAATTTTCGCCTTTCTGCCCACATTATTAGCACGCTAATTTTACCACCAAAAGATCAAGTTGTCAAGTGTTTTCTATTGACAAAGCTGCGTGCTGTGTGCTATAATCAAAAAAACATTTATTACAGCGAGGCCAATTTTGTTAAACGTAAAAACTAAAAGATTCAGAACCTTAATGCTCATATTCGGATCGCTTTGTCTGTTTGCGTCGGGCGTATTATACGCCTGGTCAATACTCAAAGCTCCCTTTAATTTCAGCGCGGCAGAGCTTAGCGCAAACTTTACAATATCGCTCTGCGCATTCGGCATAGGCGGACTCATTTCAGGTCTTCTTTCAAAAAAGATCGCACTCAGAGTACGACTCATTTTCGGTGCGCTCCTTGCCGGCGCAGGATTTATCCTCTCGACGCTTGCAAGCGACACTCTGTTTCTTCTCTACCTTTCCTACGGCGTTATGTCGGGACTTGGAATCGGAATTATCTACAACTCGGTAATAGGCTCGGTAAACTCCTGGTTTCCCGACAGAAAGGGCTTCTCCTCGGGCACTCTCTTAATGAGCTTCGGAGTTAGCACTCTCATTCTCGGCAAGATAGCAAGTCTGCTTTTTGAAAGTCCCTCTATCGGTTGGAAGCGCACTTATTTCCTTATCTCGGCATTTATAGTCATAATGACCGCAGTTTTCTCTGTCATCGCGCGTATGCCCAAGGAGAGCGACTCTCTCCCGAGCGCTCCGAAGAAATCGTCCTCGGGTGACACAAACGAGTTTTCGTCATCTGAAATGGTAAAGCGCGTCTCCTTCTGGAAGCTCTTTATATTCTTTACAATGCTTACCGCGGTAGGAAGCACGATAATCGGATTTGCAAAGGACTTTACCCTCTCGCTCGGCGCAAGGGACTCTCTTGCCGTAACGATAGTCGGACTCGTATCGGTCTGCAACGGACTCGGACGTCTTGCCTCGGGATCAATATTTGACAGACTTGGACTCAGGGCAGCACAGCTTACAACGAGCGCAGTTGTTATCATTGCGACCGCGCTGTCCCTTATAGCAACTATGTCAGGCGCTCTTGCTTTAGGAATTATAGGACTCTGTCTCTGCGGATTCTCGTACGGATTTTCACCGACGGTATCCAACGCATTCATAGCCGCATTCTACGGAATGAAGAGCTATCCCACGAACGCGAGTATCATAAACCTCGTTCTCATTCCCGCCTCGTTTATGTCAACTCTTGCGGGAAGCATCGGCGATTTCAGCGTGATATTCACTCTTCTTCTCTCTATCTCGGTAGTCGGACTCGTGATAAATCTCACCATCAAAAAACCTTAAGAATAAAATAACTCCTCGGGACACATTAAGTTCCGAGGAGTCATTTTTTATCTTTTTATATTAAAATGCCCAGTTTCCCTTTTCGAATATCTGAACTCTCTTTCCGTCCTTTGTTATACCCACAACCGAAAGATCGGACGTGCCTATCATAAAGTCAACGTGTATCATAGACTCGTTGATTCCCTTTTCGTAGCACTCCTTAACCGTGTACTTATCGTAGTCCTTAAGTCCGTTGGTAAAGCCCGCGCCGAGAGCAAGATGGCAAGCGGCATTCTCGTCAAAGAGAGTGTTATAGAAAAGTATTCCCGAGTTACAGATCGGGCTATCGTAGGGTACGAGTGCAACCTCTCCGAGATAGGGCGCGCCCTCGTCCATAGAGATCATCTCGCGAAGAAGCTCCTCGCCCTTTTCTGCCTTGACCTCAACGGCCTTTCCGTTTTCAAATCTTACCGAGAAATTGTCGATAAGCTCGCCTCTGTACGAAAGGGGCTTGGAGGAATAAACGATTCCGTCCGCAATTCCCTTTTTAGGAGATACGAAAACCTCCTCGCTCGGAATATTGGGGTTGAACTCGATATTGCTGCCGAGCGCCTCCTCCGAGCCACCCATAAAGAGAGCATCCTCGATAAGCCCTATCTTTATATCGGTACCGTTAGATGCTTTAAGCTCTACAAATTCAAGTCCGAGATCGTTAAGGTACTTACATCTTGCGGCAAGGTCGCGGTTATGCTCGTCCCAAGCGGCAACAGGATCGTCGTTTACTCTGGAAGCGGTCAGAATTGCCTCCCAGAGCTTCTCGATCGCTCTGTACTTAGTCTCGTTCGGGAAGACCTTTTTCGCCCAAGCGGCGCCCGGAATTGCCGCGATACACCACTGATACTTATTTTCCATCGCCTCGCGGTAGGGCTTGATTATCTTATATCTTGCCTGCGACGCCTTGGAGTTTTTGTTCTGGTCTATGCCGCAAAGTCCGTCGGGATCGTCCGACTCGAGATAGATATGAACGGGAAGCTTTTCAACCTTCCACTTGAATTTTTCTTCTTGCCACTTTTCGACAGTAGAAAGTGTTTTCAGAGAACATTTTTTCATATTGATCTTGGTTATCGGCTGATAGGACCAGTCCACCTCGACCTTTCTTGCTCCACAGCGGTAGCATTCCTCGACAACCATCTGTACAAATTCGGGATTTTCAACCGAAGCCGCGATGATTACGTCCTGACCCTTCTGTACTCTTCCGCCCTTAACTGCGATAAGGCGAGCGTATTTTCTGAGAATTGTTTTGTTCATTTTTATTTTCCTTTCTTAAAGACCCCGTTTAGCAGCTCATTTCGCCACGGAGATCCTTTTCCATCATTTCTTTTATTTTTTTACTGTCAAAGCCGCACGAGAAGAGGTAGTAAAGCTTTGCTACCGCCGCCTCGGTGGTGAGATCGTATCCGCATATCGCGCCTGCCTCCTTGAGCGCACTGCTCGTCTCGTAAGCACCGAGCGAGACCGTCCCTTGCGGACACTGTGAGCAGACGGCGATAACAGTTCCGTTTCTGACCGCTTTTTCTATTATCGGCAGAAGCGAATCGGCGCTACCGGGGATATTCCCCGCGCCAAAGGTTTCGATTACGATACCCTTTAATTTTTCGGTCATTATCGACTCAAAAAGGTCGAACTGTATTCCCGGAAAGACCTTTATTACTCCGATAGGAACGGGCGAAAGCTTTCTTATCGAAAAATCGCCCTTATCGGGAGTACGCATAAGCGCCTCGCTATATTTCAGCTCGATTCCCGAGTCTGCAAGATAGGGATAGCTCGGAGATTTGAATGCCGAAAATCCGTCCGCAGAATATTTCGTGGTACGGTTACCTCGCATCAGCTTACCGCCGAAATAGAGGCAGACCTCTCTCGCCTTTCCCTCGGACGCGATCAGCATCGACGAGATGAGATTATCCCTTGCGTCGCTTCTTATCTCGCAAAGAGGAATCTGCGAACCCGTAAGCACTATCGGCTTATCGAGATTTTCAAGCATAAACGAGAGCGCCGACGCGGTATATGCCATAGTATCCGTGCCGTGAAGGATCACGAATCCGTCATAGCTTTCGTAGTTTTCGTATATCTTTTCGGCAATTTTGTTCCACTCTCTGACCGTCATATTGGACGAGTCGAGCAGAGGGGACATTTCTATCATATCCCACTCAGGTACGCGCGGATCGTTAAATTCGGGATACCTTTCGATCATTTCGCCGAGAAATCCTTTTTGGGGAGCGTATCCCTTTTCGGTCCTTATCATACCGATCGTTCCGCCCGTATAAATTATACAGATTTTCTTCATCGTATGTCAGAAAGCCTTTTGAGAAAAGGCTTTCCGTACCTTTCTAAAACTTTTCTTGAAAACCCTTTTTGAAAAAAGGGTTTCAAACTTTCCCAAAAACTTTTTCCGAGACAACTTTTTGAAAAAAGTTTTCTCGGACTCTTTCAAAAACTTTACCAAAATATAACTATTTTGACCACTCCCACGATACGAGGTCGTCGCTCCACGCAAGACCGATACTTGCGTGATGGTCGAACATAGTCTCCTCGTCCTCGGGACCCGACCCGTGGAAAAAGAGGAGATACTTGCCGTATTCAGGATCATCTTTAAGATCAAGAACAAAGCCTGCGGTGAGGCGTCCCTTTGCCCACTCCCAGGAGTCTTGTCCGAGAGTTATAAGCTCGCAAAAATTCTCAAAGGAGTTAAAATCCTTCGTTTTCATAACGCCGATGCCGTTATGAGGTGAATGGAAAATTAAATACTCGCCGTCCTTATCAATAACGCAGACGTTTTCTCCGCTCGACGTTTTGCCGTAGAAGGTCCAATTTTCAAGATCGTACGAGTACGACATCGAAACGCCGTTTTGCTTATAGAGGCACCACCATTTTTCCTGATCGTCTCTATCCTTTATAAGAAAGGGGTCGATCATTCTGCCCATATTCTCTACCGGAATATCGCCCTTCACCTTTATTATTTCGGGCTCGCTCCAAGACTCAAGGTCGCGGCTTCTCATAGTATAAAGGCGAGAGTTCGCATTACCGTACTTTTCGCCGTTTTCTCGGCAATAGGTCTGGAGGCAGAGGATATATTCGCCATTATATCTTACGATATTTCCGGGACTCGAATAGTTAAGAGCTCTGTCTCGCGGTGTTATCTCTCTCGGTGCAGTCCATGACACAAGATCGCTTGACTCGGACTGCACAACAGTAAGATACGGTCCGTCGTCAAAGCACTCAACAAAGGTGCAAAAGAGATGAAATTTTCCGTTTTCATAGTAAAGCGCAGGGTCGCGGTAGGCAGTCCTTTCGCTTCCCTTTAATATTATAGGCGAATTTATTTTATCAAAATCAAACATAAGCGGCTCCTTTATATAAGAATACACTAAATTTTACCACAAGCGCGACTTGATGTCAAGGGAGAGTGTCAATTATCGTACTTAAATTCTTTGCCGCGAATTAAATAATCAATGGATACGTGAAAGTAATCGGAAAGAGCTATAAGCATTTCAAGATCCGGATTGCGCTTACCTGTTTCGTAATAGGATAGTGCTTCCCTGCTGATGTTTAGATCCATTGCAACTTTAAGCTGACTGTATCCTTTCTTTTTTCTAATTTGTTTCAGACCGACCATTTTCTGCATAATTCTGTTACTCCTTTGTCAAAAAAGTTGATTTTGTAACAAAAAACGAAAAATCGTGATATTTTTTCGTGTTTTTTCAAAATCTCCTATTGACATTAGTGTAACATTGTGTTACACTAATTATGTAACAGTTTGTTACTTTATTAATAAAACCATTTTTCAAAAGGGAAATTTTATGTCAACAAAAGAAAAAATCTCAAAAATGAAGAAGATCGAGCAAAACATCTATAATATCGAGAAAAAGATAGCACCGCTCGATGAAGAAAGACAGAAGCAGGACTGTGATATCAAGAAAGCAGGGCGGGATTCAGACGACGAAGAGGCGAAGAAGATTCGTCGTGCGAAAATTCGGTCGTCAATTATCCTGATAACATTAACCGTTTTATCTGGCATAATAGTTTACTTCACTTTCCCTTTCGGTATGCCCAACCCGAGCGGCATCGGGGGTGAGACCCACGGTATATTCGGTCTGGTCTGTGTGTACATAGTACACATAGTCATATTCGCTATCGCAATAGTAATATACAGCGCTTCAGAGGAGATATAGCTTTATGGAATATATAGGATCTATATTTATAGTTGTTCTTGTAGTTGCTCTTGTTTTAACACCATTCATCTCCTACATAACTGTAGCCATAGCATATCCGCTTATACTTTTACACCTCGCTTTTTTCATTGTTGCGATCGTGTTTGGCGTCAAGAACATTAGAAAAGTCGCTTCAACAAAGCAGAAAGCTCATGACATGGCTGAAGATGCTGTCAAACGTAGCTTTGCAAAGCGTCGCAAGGAAATAGAGCAAGAAATTAATAATTACACAGATCAAATAATTGATCAAATATGCGATTTAGAGGAAAACATATCCTGGACGGAAAAAGAAATAGATGATATCATCAAATACCGCGAAATAGACGATCTTACCGATGAAGATATCGATGCCTTTTTCTTCGGACTCGCATATTGCCCGTCGTTTGAACTCAAGTACAATCAAAGTTGGCTACACCAATATTGTGAGTACACAGAGGACACATTCCAAAAGATCCTTGAGGATTTTTTAAAATCGGCAGTTGAATATGATGGATATAAAAAAATGAACCAAAGCGATCCAAAACGTTCGCAACTTGAATTTGTCACTGGTTTATTATTGGTTGCCAAGCAAAACATGGCTCGCGCAGAGTCTGTGCAGGAAAAAAACAGAATCACGAAAATGATAGAATCAGGGTCTAAAACGTGGAAGATTCATTTTATAAAAATACTGCGCGCGGTTATGGTTACCGAGATTATCATAGACATTACATCTCGTATGGAAACCAAGAAATTCAAAGAATCCAATCGCGAAGTATGCGATGACATGCGTAAGTTTAAAAAACAATTGATCGATGAAGAATCCAAAAAACCACTGTCTGAAGAGCAAAAAATTTTTGTGCGCTTAGTCGAAAAAGGAGTAAAAAAAGTAAAATATATGGATAAGATCGATCTTAAAGCGATCTACTATTCATAAATGATTACGCGAAAGGAGAACGACCATGGGAAAATGTTATTCATGTAAGTATTTCCGCCCGAGCGAGAGAAAGTGCGGATACAAAGGCTATTCCTCTTATCCCGACAAGGAATGCGATGCAGGAGAATACGATTCTTCTTACGGAGATGTTTGTGGAAACTGCAAATATTTTTCCGTAGAAGGAAAAAGATGTCAGCAGAACGGAAATTACCGTCAGCCGTATGACCGTTGCGACACTTACAGACACTCTAGAGATTAAAAGAAACAGAAAATGTCAGCATTTTGCTGACATTTTTTACTTATATTTACTCGGACTCACTCCGTGATATTTTTTGAACATTTTCGAGAAATTAAAGGGATCGCTGTATCCAACAAGCTCGGCGGTCATTGCCACCGAAAGTCCGTCTCGAAGAAGCCTCTCCGCGTTTTCCATTCGCACCTTGATAAGATACTCCTGCACGCTCATTCCCGTACTTTCCTTGAATATACGCACGAGATAGCGCCTATCGAGTCGAAGATCGTTTGCTATCGACTCAACGCTTATCGGCTGCATATAAAGAGAGTTTATCGTATCGACCGTACGGCGCACGTAGTGGGGATGCTTTGAGCGTCCCGACAGTATCTCGGCAAAGATATGAAAGAGTGCGGACGCCGCCATTTCCTCTCTCGTGTCCTGCCTTTTTTCAAGATTTCTTATCATCAAAAAGGGTTCGTGCGGAGCGCTCAGCACCATAGAGTCGAGCGTTTCGAGCTTTTTAGTAAGGCTACCTCTGAAGGATATCCAGACGTACTCCCAAGGGTCGCTCTCGTCTGCCGTATAGTGCGCGTTTTCGTACGGCTTTACAATGAACATCTGACCTGCCTTTACGTCAAATTCTCCGCTCTCGCTATAAAGCTTACCCGAGCCTTTTATAACGTAGTGTATCATATAGTAGGAGCGACGGCCGTAGCCGGTGTGAAGTCCCACGCAGCGCTCGTATCCGCAGTTTACGGGCGAAAGCTCTGTATATCCTCTGTCGAGAAATCCTATCGTCCAAAATCGTTTATTTTCTTCCAAGTGACAAAATACCTTCTTTCAAGCAGTATTTATGTGTTATTTGGTTACATTATAACATATTCGGGTTACATAATTCAATGGCTTTTCTAAAAAAAGTTTGATAAAATGATCTTGCAAAGGAAATTTACCGCTTTTACGAAAGGATTTTAAAAAATATGGTAAAGATTACATTTATGGGTGCAGGAAGCACAGTATTTTGCAAGAACGTTCTCGGAGACTCGATGATGAGCCCTGCTCTCTGCGACGCAGAAATCGCTCTCTACGATATTGACGAGGAGCGCCTTGAGGATTCCTATCTTCTTATCACCACTCTTAACAAGAACATTAACGAAAACCGCGCAACCGTCAAGAAGTATCTCGGCGTAGAACAGCGCAAGGACGCTCTTCGCGGCGCAAATTTCG
>JAZSKY010000059.1:0-2826 GCA_045535095.1 Eubacteriales bacterium
CTTAGAGGAATGCTTGACGATGATCAGTGGGATTTCTACTGGGGCGAGGTTGATAAGGGGCTAATTTATTGACTATGTATGAGTTGAGACATAATCGGTTGATATGGCTACAGTCCACCGGTAGGGCTAAATAACTAAAGCGGTTCAAACCGACCAGACTCCGACTGGTTGTTTTTACCAATGTATCCGCTCGTCGCATTTATATAATTTTGGAGATGCTGGCAGCAATAGCTTGTGTTATATAGCGAGACTAGTTGCGACGAAGTGGTTTGGGTGCAACGAGATTTTTATGCAGAACCAATGACATTTTGATTTTGTGACAGAGTAGTTTACGCTGCGCAGTCGACCTGCTTCAGATCCTTTACGAGGTATGCGAAGAATTCCTCCAGGCGGTTCGACTTATAAAGCGTACGTAGCGGGATCAGTGCCTTCGCGCCTTTGAGAGACCATATCATGCCAGATTGCTTGAAGCGTTGCCCTATGACGGTTTTGCATCCGCTTTCAATTACGCCCGAGCCGATAAACCACCCGTTGGCGCGGTACTTGTCGTATTTCATCCTGCCGATGTTGCTGCGATAGTATTTGTACTCGCGCATGGCGTCCTTGCCGAGTCTGGTTTTCATGTTTTTCCAGATGTAGTCCAACATGTTCTGAACTTTTCCCGTTCTGATGCATTCTGACCAGTAGCGGTGGCGGTATTTCCATTCCTTTGAATCCTCCTTGATGCCCAGCCCTGTCATAAGCGGCTTGAGGTGCTCCAAAGCATGGTAAACGTCGAGTATCTCGATGGCGAAGGGGAAGTCGCTTTCGTGGATTGAATGGAGCCACTTGCCCCCATCGGTGATATACAGGACTGTCTTAGGCGTTTTGAGGAAGCGTCTGTCGAATTCAGCGCGCAAGTACTTTCCGAATTTCTCGCGCCTGTGTGTCGTCGCCACATAGGTTGTTGTGTCGAGGTCTCTGTGAGGCTCGTTGTCCTTTGTCTTCGAAGCAACGAAGATGGCTCCCGCTTTAACTTCCCTCGTCTTGGCCCGTCCGTCCTTGCCCTTGGTTCCTTTCAGACATTCTTTTCGCATTGGTATGCCGGTGCCGTCTGCCATGACGCAGACGATTTTTGCATTCACGTCTGAGGAATCTGTGGTTCCGTCTCCTTTCCCCTTGACGAATGTCGACGACTCGTTGTATCTCATCCCGACGACTTTGCGGATAGAGTCCGCGGAGATATTGAAGGCGTGGTTGCGGGAGAAGGTCTCTGCAGCGTCTTTGTATGAATGGTTCACCGCATGGCGTACCATCTCGTTTGCCGCAGCGGGAGTGTAGCGACCGACCAGTCCCTGCTTGTCATCAAACGGGTAATGTCCCTTGTGTGTAGCCTCGTTCCAATAATATGTCCGCTTGATTTCGGGGGTCTCTCCGAAGAGCGTGACGATTTTCTTGCCGTGGTTTCCGGCGTTGCGCTCATCCGCCTCGGGTTCATGGTCATTTGCCGTGGCGGCACCTGCCGAGAGGAGTTCAGTCATAAGTTCCAGACATAATCCGTTCATGTCGTTGAAGAGCGTCTGCTCAAGCATCGACGTGCAGGCGATGCCGTCACGCTCTATGGATTCCGCTGCGGCATCTACGACGGCGTGGATCTTCGCGGCGCCTCTCAGGACGAGGTGCGCGAGCTTTTTTTTAGAGGGGTTTCGGTTGAGGCAATTTCGCGGGCGTTCGTGAGCGAGAGTTCGAGCACGAGTTCCCGCAGCTTCTTTCCGGAGGCAACGGCGGCCTTGAAGTCTGAGACCTTGTCCGTAGGGATTGCGAACGAGTGGTTTTTGCCCTTATGCGTATACTGGAGGTTGTAGTATACGACGGAGGTTCCGTTCTTGCGTACATTCTTGTAGGATGAGATGGTGCCCTGAACCGAAGGCGGCAGGGCGGCGATCTCGGCGAGGATTTCTGCTCTGGAACGAGTCTTTTTCAAGGATTTGTTTTTCATACATATATTATAGTATATGTGTTCGCAAAATGCAAGCGGAAATATTGGGGTGCGTGCATAAATTTCTCGGTGCACCCTATTTTTTCCTCCTTCAAGAATTTTCCGCATAAAATTCTCATTTTATGTTATAATATTCCCGTCTCTTAAAAATTCTCATTTCTAAAAAGGGTAAAAGTTTAAAAATAACTTCTAAAATAAAACTGTGCAGATTAATAAGAAATAATACAGACGCGTGTCGATTTCATAATGTATTTATATGGCTAAGAAAAAGGAGGCGTTACGGACTTATCAAACCACTTGAATAATATCGCGCCCGAAGGCTGTCTTGGCGTTTATGTTGTGGGGACGGCGCGCAAAGCGTGGTTTGTTCACAAGGATTCGCCTTGGGAAGATGTCGAAGTCATAATTCGGTAATATTAATACACTCATCAGATTGCACAACAGGAGAAAACGATGAATGTGACAAAACGCGAGTTTTTGAAAAAGTTCGGGCTCGGGAGCGCAGCCCTCGCGGTTTCGGCCGTGCATGGAGATGAGTTCGTTTCTTCAAAAAAAACGCTCCCTAAGGGAAGTTGCGGCGATCCTGACAATCCGTTGTTCGGTAGGCATATCTTTCCGCTTGAGCGAACGATGACGGACGGGGCGAGCTGTTTTGTCAAAGGCGGAAAAGTGTTCGAGCCGGCGAAGGAAATCGATGTGTTCCATAAAACGGATGTCGTGGTCGTCGGCGGAGGAGCCGCCGGTTTTTCTGCGGCCCTCGGCGCTGCGCGCGCTGGCGCGAAGGTGGCCCTGGTCGAACGCTACGGATCGCTCGGCGGGCTTTTCACCAACGGCAAGTCGGAGGCCAA
>JAZSKY010000037.1:0-43188 GCA_045535095.1 Eubacteriales bacterium
GAGAATAACGACATAACTCTCGTTGTTTGCGACGATGAGCTTTCTCCCTCTCAGATACGCAATATGGAGGACGCCATCGGTGACGTTCGCGTCATCGACCGCAGTATGCTCATACTCGACATCTTCGCTCTCCACGCAACGAGCGGAGAGGGAAAGCTTCAGGTCGAGCTTGCGCAGCTCAGATATACTCTGCCGCGTCTTATCGGAAAGGGAAGTGAGCTTTCGCGTCTCGGCGGCGGAATAGGTACGCGCGGACCGGGAGAAAGTAAGCTCGAGACCGATAGACGGCATATCCAGAGAAGAGTAGTCGCGCTCGAAAACGAGATACGCGAAATGGAAAATAACCGCAGTATCCAGAGAGCAAGACGCGAAAAGTCGGGCATACAGAAGGTTGCGGTCGTCGGATATACCAACGCAGGCAAATCGACTCTTATGAACCGTCTCACAGGCGCAGGAATACTTGCAGAGGATAAGCTTTTTGCAACTCTTGATCCGACGACGAGAAAATATATCCTTCCGAGCGGACGCGAGATACTTCTCACCGATACGGTCGGATTTATCAGAAATCTTCCGCACCATCTGATCAGAGCGTTCAAAAGTACGCTTGACGAGGCAAAATACGCGGACGCCCTTCTTATCGTTATAGATGCGTCCGACCCCGAGGCAGAATCTCAGCTTGAGGTTACCGAAAAGCTCCTTTTCGACCTCGGCGCGTCATCTAAACCGACAGTCTGCGTTTTCAATAAATGTGACGTCAGCTCGGGCATTTCAAACGAGCTTATGTATAGAGCGTCGATGAGCCGCTCGGTCGCAATTTCGGCGCTTGACGGACGGGGAATCGACGATCTCGTCTCCGAGCTTGAGAGGATAGCGCTTGCGGGAAAGAGTATATGTATCTTCAAAATTCCAAACAGCGCAGGCGGAGACGTTGCATATCTCTACCGAAACGCAACCGTTGAAAATATCGAGTACGAAGGCGATTTTGCGCTCGTTCTTGCGGTGGTTGACGATAGCGTCAAGGGCAAAATGCAGAAATATATCGTAAAAGGTTAAAATGAAGGGAGGCGCTCCTTTTGGAGGAAATCTATATAACACTCGGAAAGGAAGGCGTTTCCGAGACAGAGGTTAAAAAGAGTGTTTTTATCGGTCACGCCGCAAGCGTAAAGACCGAGGCGGAGGCGCTCGAATATATCGCAAAATACAAGAAAAAATATAGTGATGCGACTCATAACGTCTGGGCGTATCTCATAAAAAACGGCAATCTTATGCGTTATACCGACGATGGAGAGCCGAGCGGTACGTCGGGAATACCCGTTCTGGACGTCATACGAAAGGGCGGCTTTACAGATGCCGTCATCGTTGTCACGAGATATTTCGGAGGCACGCTTCTCGGTACGGGCGGACTCGTCAGAGCCTACTCTGCGGCGGCAAAGGCGGCAGTTGACGATGCGGGACTCGCCTCGTTCGTCTGGTTTGACGAGGTGTCCGTCAAGGTCGATTACCAGACCTATCAGAAGCTCAAAAACTATTTAAAGCACCCCGACGTCATCGTGGACGATACTGTTTTCACCGACGTAGTCGAGGTGAAAATAGCCTCGCTTGATAGCTCGACAGACGAGATCTGCAAGGAAATATCCGAGATGTCGGCAGGCAGAGCGACCGTTTTGAAAACGGGCAGACGCCTTGATCAGAAGAGAGCGGAAATATCCGATTAAAAGGAAATAAAAATGGATAATAACAGAGAAGACCTCAAAAAAATAAACGAAGGCGACGAGTACTACGCCGAGATAAAAGAGCTTACGCAGAATATGGAAAAAAGCGAGTTTTATCCCGTATTTACCGATAAATCGTGGATATGCACCTGCGGATGTGAAAACTCGGCAGAGTCGGAAAAATGCTCCGAATGCTACGCGGAAGCAGATAAGCTTCGCCTTGTTTTCAGCGAGCTTTTCCTTATGCAGAAAAGAAGCGAAAACGCGGCAAGAAAAATAGTCGCCGATAGGATCAAAATGGAAGAGGACGCCGAAAGATGGCGCAGAATAGACCCCGAGGTAGAGAACATCTATCAGAGCGCGATCGCCGACAAGGAAACGAAAAGCGAGTATCTTGAGGCGGCAGAAAAGCTCGACAGTATAAAGGGCTATAAGGACGCCGATACTCTTGCAAAAGAGTACCGCGAGCTTGCCGAGGAAGCTCCTGAGCTTCACCGCGCAGAGATAAAGGAAAGACGCGCGAAAAAGGTAAATAAAATAGCAAAAATCGCACTTGTCGCGCTCGGCGCACTCCTCGTTTTGTACGCGATACTTTATTTTACAGTAATCGCGCCGCGCGGAATGAGATATAAAATAAATAACGGAGAGGTCACTGTAACCTCGTACGATACCTTCTTTGGCGGAAAGCACGCGGAAATACCCGAAAAGCTGATGGGCAAGCCTGTAACCGCGATAGGTGACCGGGCGTTTGCAGATTCTCCTGCGCTTTTGTCGGTAAGTATTCCAAATACAGTAAGATCGGTCGGTGCGAGCGCATTTGAAAGCTGTACTTCGCTGAAAAGTGTGATCTTGCCCGAAAGCGTCACCTATATCGGCACGTCCGCCTTTTCAAACTGCAAGAAATTACAGAGCGTTGAAATATGCGGAAACGTTTCTGAGATAAAGATGTCCACCTTCTTTGACTGCGAGAAACTTGCGGAGGTAATATTCCACTACTCTCCGTCGAGAGTTGAGTCGATAGCATTCAAGGGATGCTCGCGCCTGCGCGATATTCGTTACACCGGAAGCGAGGATACGTGGTGTGTTGAAATCGGAGATAGCAGTAACGACGAGCTTGCCGATGCGGTTATCTCTTATAACTACAAAAAATAACTAAAACGGGAGGTTTTTATGGAAAGACTTGTATTTCACGTTGACGTGAACAGCGCGTTTCTTTCTTGGGAAGCCTCCCGTATCGTTTCGGACGGAGGGGAGGATATCCGCCTTATCCCTTCGGTCGTCGGCGGAGATCCGAAAAGGCGTACGGGAGTCGTTCTTGCAAAGTCGATCCCTGCAAAAAAGCTCGGGATAAAGACGGGCGAGCCTCTTGCGATGGCTCTGCGTAAATGTCCGAATCTCTTTATTGCCGAGCCCGATTTTTCTCTCTATGAGAGAAATTCGCGCGCTTTTATGGATATTTGCCGAGAATACACCCCCGTTCTTGAAAAATATTCGATAGACGAGTGCTTTCTTGATATGACGGGAATGGGCAAAATTTACCCCGATCCCGTAAAGACGGCGCACGAAATAAAGGATAGAATATTCAGTGAGCTCGGCTTTACAGTCAACGTCGGTATTGGATCGAATAAGCTTCTTGCGAAGATGGCAAGCGACTTTGAAAAGCCAAATAAGGTGCATACTCTTTTCCAAAACGAGATAGAAAAGAAGATGTGGCATCTTCCCGTCGGAGAGCTTTTCTCGGTAGGCGCGTCGAGCGCGGCACGGCTTGAACGCTCTCGCATATACACTATCGGCGACCTTGCAAGGCGCAGTCTCAAATCGGTGCAGGCGATCCTAGGAGTAAAGCTCGGCGAGACCGTCCACGCGTACGCAAACGGGATTGATAATTCGGTGGTCAAGGCAGAGCCCGACGAGGCGAAGGGATATAGCATCTCGACAACTCTTGAGAGCGATATAACCTCGCTTTCCGAGGCGAAAAAGACGCTCCTTCTTCTCGCGGATAGCGTGAGCGCGCGAATGAGAGCGGACGGCGCCAAGACCTTTTGCATAGGAGTTACGGTCAGAACGTCCGATTTCCACGATAGCTCGCATCAGCGAAGACTGACCGAATCGACCGATATAACCTCCGAAATATACGAGGTTGCCTCGGGACTTTTAAGAGAGCTGTGGAACGGATACACCCCGATCCGTCTTATTGGAATATCACTTACGATGCTCGACCGCGGCGAGGGTGAGCAGATAAGCTTTTTCGTTGACGAAAAGAAGGAAAAGATGCGTCAGGTCGATAAGGCAATAGACAGTATCAGAAATAAATTCGGAAGCGACACGGTCGTTCGCGCGACCTCGTACAAGAGCGAAACGAGGGTGGGCAAAAAGTACAAGGCGCAGATAGAAGAGAAGAAAAAATAAACGGTGTGGCAGAGCCACACCGTTTTTTCATATCTTTCTCTGATTGTATAAAAGGTTAAAAATTACCCACAGCTGCGAGAAAAAGTTCATAACGTTCCAAACGCCGATGCCGAAAAGCGAGAACTCGTTTGCAAGGGAAAGCTTTGAAATAACGCTTCGCGCGTCCTCGAAATAGACCTCGTGGACCCTATCGTTTTCGGTGTAGGTGAAATAGGGAGTCTGACTCTTTTCGTCGAACTTTATTTCCGCGCCCTTTTCGATGGCGAGCCGTACCGCGTCCTCGTTTGAGACAGTGCGCGCCGGAGGATTGTTTTTGTCAAAGGGTACGATAAAATCGTATCCGTAGTTTGGTATGCCGAGGAAGATCTTTTCGGGATCGATCTCACCTACTGCATATTTTACCACCTCGCGCACCTTGTCAAGAGGCGCAACGGGAAGGGCAGGACCGCGGGAATATCCCCATTCGTAAGTCATAAGAAGCACCTTGTCGGCTATCTCGCCGATAGCCTTGTAATCGTGCGCCTCGTAGAGAATGCCCATCTGATCGGACGAGACCTTGGGCGCGAGCGCTACCCAGACCTTGTATCCGTAAGGCGCGAGCTTTTCCTTCGCTTTTCTGATAAAGGCGGTGAATTTGTCCCGTTCCTTCGGGAAAATGAACTCGAAATCAATATCGAGTGCGCGGTATCCGAGGATCTTCATATTAGAGACAACGTTGTCAAGCAGGGTATTCTGAAGCTCCTCGTCGTTTAAAAGCAGAGAGGTCAGAGTGTTGTCAAAAACACCCCTGTCGCTGAGTGACGACAGCATCATAACGGGCAGAGCGCCGTACTGCTTTGCACGCTCAACGAGACGGTCCTCTCCGTTTGAAATAAGCTCACCCTCGGCGGTGAATCCGTAGGTAAACGGGGTCAAAAATGACAAAAAGGGAAGCGTGCGCCGCAGAGTTTCGTCCTTTATAAACGGGTAGGCGTATCCGCCGCTCGCGAGCGATCCGACCTTCTCTGTGCCGTACGATATAACTATCACCTGACCGGGATATATCGTATCGTTTCCCATAAGCGAAAGATTGTTTCTGCGGAGCTGATTTACACCCGTTTTGTATCTTATCGCGATAGAAAAGAGGGTGTCGCCCGGCTCTACCGTATAGGTGATCTTAGGAAGAGCAACGATCAGCGCCTGACCGAGCGCGCACTGACCCGACGGCTCAAGTCCGTTGTCTCTTATTATCTGAGTGGGAGATGCACCGTACTGACGCGCTATCGAATAGACGGTCTCTCCCGACTTTACTGTGTGGATTATCATATTTCTTTCCTTTCTGAAAAAGCGTTCCATATACAGAATATGAAAAAATCAAAAAAATGAGAACGTTTTTTGATCTCGCTGTATAAAACGCGACTTTTCAGGGGACTTTATTTTTATAAAAGGAAAGGTGTTTTTGTATGGGGAATATTATGCTTGTCTTTTTCAAAAGGGGAGTGAAAACGGCAATAGCGCTTGCCGCGATCGTTCTTCTGACTCTTGCGCTGATGCGTCTTTTCAAAAGAAAGGGTTCTTGCGTCAGAAACTAAAAAACGGCGGAATTTCCGCCGTTTTTTGCTTTTTTAAATACCTGCGTTTGTCAGATACTCGAGTATCTCGGAGTCGAGCACGTAGTCGGACATTACAAGAATTTCCTTTAAATGCTCTGTGCTTGACGAAGAGAAAAGAGGAATCGTTGTCGGTCTGTCTTGCAGTCTGTCCTGAGAGAGAAGCCACGCGATAACGAGAGCGGACGGCTTCAGTCCAAGCTCCTTTGCGCAGTCGGTCAGCGCCTTGAGTCTCTCGGGGTTTTCATACTGCACAGGGAGTCTCTCGGGTCTGTCATATCCGCCACCTGCAAGGCAGGAGTAGGCAACGAGAGGGATATTGTTTTGCGAAAGATAGAGAAGTCTCTCGTCAGTCGCATTTACGTTGAAACGGTATTTGAGCTTTTTGTCGCCTCTTGCGTAAAGATAGGTGTAGCAGCACTGATTTACGGTATAATCGACAAGCCCATTCTTTTCGGCAATGTTTTTCGCCTCGCACATACGCCAGGTGAAGAAATTACTTGCGCCGATAGAGCGTACCTTTCCTTCCTTGACCAGCGAGTCAAACGCCTCCATCGTTTCCATAGTGGGAGTGTTCATATCGTCGGAGTGAGCGTAATATAGGTCGATATAGTCGGTTCCGAGCTTGCGAAGGCTCTCCTCGCACCAGTATTTTATCTGCTTTGCAGAGAGACCCGCACCCTCTCCGTGACGGTCAAATCCGACCTTCGTTGCAAGGACGAATTTGTCTCTGTTTCCGCGCTCCCTGAAGTATTTTCCGAGCAGGGATTCGCTCTCGTCACCCGATGCACCGGGATACCAGTGCGCGTAGTTGTTCGAGGTGTCGATAAAGCTTCCGCCCATATCAAGGAAGGTGTCAAGCTGTCTGAACGCCTCCTCCTCGGGTGTGGACGTGCCGTACATCATAGTACCGAGACACATATTACTGACAGTCAGTCCTGCGCGCTGAAGCTCGATTTTTTTCATAAAAATTTACCTCCTTCAGAAAGTGTTTCTTGATATAAGATCGTCCTGCGCCCTTTTACACATATCGACGAACACCGCACTGTATCCCGTGATCCTTACCATAAGATCTCGGTAGTTATCGGGATTTTTCTGTGCATCAAGGAGCATTTCCTTGTCAACTGCGCTCAGCTGGACTTGGAGTCCGCCCATTTCAAAGTAGGCGGAGAAGAGAGCGGCAAGATTTGAAAGACCGTTCTCGCCCGCAAAGCTTTTGGGCTGGATGGTTATGTTAAGCGCACCCGACGCGAATCTGTCAAAGGGAATGTTTACAAGAGAGGACAGCATCGCGGTAATCCCCTTTTTCGCCGCGCCGACGTTCGGCTGGCAGTTCTGCGCTATCGGCTCGCCCTTTCTTCGTCCGTCGGAGGTTGCGCCGATAACGTCTCCCCTCTCAATGTGCCAGGTGTCGTTTTCGGCACAAAATCTGAGTCTGTAAAAGCTCGGAAGGTCCGCGCAGGCGTCCTCAAACGCTTTTATTATAGTGCTTGTAAGCTCTCTTGCCCAGAATGCCGAGATCTCGTTATCGTCTCCGAGCTTGGGCGCATTTTTGCAAAGCGCGTGCATTACGCTGTCGCTTTCAAAATTATTGTCACACGAATCAAATATCCTTTTCGGATCGACTCCCTTTTCGTTTACGAGGTAGTCGACAGAGGACATTATGTCAATAAGGGTGGCGATACCGCCAAAGGGAACGATAAGATTTATTCTTTCGTAGTAAAGACCGCCGCGCTCGATGTTTTTGTGAGCAAAGCAGCTGTAAAACTGCAGGCGGTGAGAGTCGGGCTCGTTGGTTTTCGGTATCGCTGGGAGAAATTTGCTTCTGAGTGTGTCTGTAAAATACGAATATACCGAGTCAAGAAGCGCTTTTCTGGAAAAATCGCAGCTGTGCGATCTTATCGCATCGTCAAGAGTAGATACGAGAGTTGGCACGATAGATCGGTTGAATCCCCAGTGAAACGCTCGGTATGAGGCGGTGTCCTTTGCAGGAATAGTCGGCCAGTTGCAGCCGAAAAATTCGTGCGAAAGGGCATCGTACCTGCTTTCTCCGTAATACTCGTACATCTTGCAGATGCTTATATCGTTGTATATCATGATAGACGCACTGTCGCGCATTTTTGAAATCAAAGTACGCCAGATATCAGAATGATTTTTTGCAAAGTCCTTCGTGTATCTGAAAACTATTACCGGATTTTTGTATTTCGGATTTATTCTTTCAATAAAAAGCCCGGTAAGAGAATTTGCAACTGTCTCTTCGCTGTCGGGATCCGTTCCCGAAAGGATAAGATACTGCGGCGAGTCGTAAGCGAGGATTCTGCGAAATCCCGTACAGCTCTCGCTGTCCTCGCGCGACGAGATCTGATGCTCGCCTCTGCCCATGATGAGATTGTTTTTTGCATAAAATTCGTCTATGAGAAGGGAAGCGTAGTCGCGGTCGATCTTTCCCGATCTAATATCGTTTTCGTATATTTCGCAAAGGAAAAGATCGAGTCTGCCGAGCGTAAGCGTCGGATTTGCCGCTATATATGCGCAGAAAATGAACTCTACCGACCACACGAGCTGAAGGGCGCTGTGGAAAGTGTCGGGCGCACCCGACGCGGCTTTTCTGCACGCCTCTGCCGACTCGGAAAGTCCTGCTTTTTCGGCTTCGCTTGCGCATCTTAAAATGAAATTTATTATCGCATCGTATATCATTATCGCGCCGCGCACGAAGTCGGCTTTTTCACTGCTTCCCGACTTTTCGTGAACGTCGAGCCATCCTTCGGCTTCCTTTTTCATCTCGGGCAGACCCTTGCTTATAAGGTCGCGCCACAGAAAGGACTGATGTCCGCCGTCCGATATAAATTTGGGAATCCCTTCGGCGCGCATGTACTCGTTTATATAGGTCTCGCGGAAGATCTTTTCCTCCTCGGGGGAAAAGCTTTCCTCGACCATTCGCCCGATGAGAATATCACTTTCCTTTACGGGAATGGAAACTCTATTAAGAAATTCTCCAAGCGCTTTTCCGAATTTTATGGGCTGTGAGGGAATATCGCAAACCTCTTTTGCAATATCGCTCCAGAGACGCACTCGCTCGGAAGAGTAGGTTATTATCGGCTTTTCGGTGAGAGCGCAGATAGCCTCTTTGGGTATCTGTTCTCTTATAATAGAAAAATCTCTTTTCATATTGCACACCTCACGTATTTGCCTTCATTGTAGCACAAAAAACACAAAAGTCAGTATAAAACTCGAGATATGTATATAAATTTATAATTTCGACTTGATTTTTTCTTTAAAATAGAGTATATTCTATATATGCAGAACAAAATCGAAAGGAGATAGGCAGAATGCTCGGACTTTTCAGAAAGAACAAGGCGCTCGCAGATATGACTCTCTATACCGAGTCTCTCGGAATAGACGAAGGCTTTGCCCCCAAGAATATATACCTTGAAGCAAGTGAAGTGTGCGTGTCGGAAAACGCTGACGTTCGTGTCGGAGACACTCTCGGATACCGCGAGGATAAAAGCGCGGTTTTTTCGGGAATATCGGGCAAAGTTGCCGAAATAACTCCTTGTGATAAGTCTTTCGTTTTGAAAATAGAAAACGATTTCCTTTCAAGAGCGGGAAAAGAGATGATCCCGTTCGGAAAAAGAAGCACGCTTAAAGCAAGCGAGATAAGCGCAGACGATCTTGTGTCCGAGATCAACCGCGCAGGAATTTCGAGCCGTATGAGATCGATCACCCCCGAGTCGCGTACCCTTTCCGAGAGAATTTTACAGGCAAACGGCAAGGCAAAGCAGATAATTTTAAGCTGTGCCGACTGTGAGCCGTGCGACAGCGCAAACTCGGTCTGCGTCTCTGCGCACGGATCCGATATAATAAACGGAATGAAAATAATTATGTCGGCGCTGAAGATCGGCGAGGGTGTTATAGTTCTCCCGACAGATAGCGCAGAGCTTGCAAAAGAGCTTGAGGGATATATCAAGGATACCGATAACGTCAAGATCCTTCTTGCCGACCTCAAATATCCGTGTGACAACGAGCATCTCGTTATCCACGCGCTCACCTCGATAGAAATATCGGCGTACAAAAATGCAGAGAGAGTGGCGTGCGCAGTCTTTGACGGCAGAGAAGCGCTCGGCATCGCAAGAGCTTTTATCTACGGAGAGAAGGAAACGGGCGAGATCGTCACGGTATCGGGAGATATTTCCGACCCCATAAACGCGCGTATCCCCTACGGAACGAAATTTTCCGAGATAATCTCCTACTGCGGTAAGGATTTCGACGACGAGACGGTCTGTACCGCAGGCGGCCTTCTTCGCGGAAGAGCGGTGTCCGAGGACGAGACCTTTGATCGCTCGATGTCTCCGATCGTCGTTTTAAGTAGTGAAAATATCCCCGAGTTCAGCGGAAAAAGATGCGTAAAGTGCGGAGAGTGCGCGTCGGTCTGCCCGATGATGCTTCTGCCGTCTTACCTCTGGAGAGCAAAGAGTCTCTCCTCGGCAAGAGCCTTTGATATTGACGCGTGTATAGAATGTGGCGCTTGTCAGTATTCTTGCCCCGAAATGATCCCGATTCTTGATAACATAAGAAAAATCAAATCAAAGGAGGGCGCGAAGTGATGAACGAAAGCGTTAAAAGATCCCCCTTTGTTTCATACCGATATAACACGGCAAGCCTCGACCTTGCAGTCGCGCTTCTGCCTATCGTTTTCTGGTCGGTTTTCCTCTTTTCGTGGAGAGCGCTCGCACTCGTTTTAGTCGGAACAGTCGGCGCCGTCCTTCTTGACACAGTATTAGGACTTGCCGCTTATAAAAGAGTGCCGAGAGACCTTGTTTCCTCGGCAGTGATCGGAACGCTCGTTGCCCTTTCTGTGTCTGTGGACGCACCCGTCTGGACGGTGGTCAGTGGCTGTATTGCCGCTGTTTTCGTGGCAAAATATTCGTGCGCCGTATTTTCTCTTCGCACGTCGATCGTATCTCCTGCCGCGCTCGGAATGCTCGTTGCCTCGCTCGTCTCGGGCGAGACCGAGACCTTTGTCGAGTTTTTCCGCGCAGGCGAGATGCCCGGCGAAAGACTTATCGACCTCGTTATAGGAAATATCTACGGCGCGCTCGGTAAGGTGTCTGTAATTCTCGCGCTTGCCGCAGGACTCTACCTGATGCTTCGCAGAGTGGTATCACCTCGAGTGTTCTTTGCGGCAACTGCCGTGTTTGCCGTCCTTTCACTCGCCTTTTATCCCGAGTGGACAACCTACACCGACAACCTCGTTTATCAGCTTCTCGGCGGCGGATTCTTCTTCTGCCTCACCTTCGCGGTGTGCGACAGAGAGGGCGCACCGATGACCTCTTTTGGCAAAATACTCTACGGAGCGATCTTTGCCGCGCTGGCATTCTATCTCAGATGCTATACGGCAGTCCCCCAGCCCGAGCTTGTCGGCGCCGTGGTGGTAAGCATTCTCTCTCCCGTCATCGACAGAGCCTTCAAGGGACAGCCCTTCGGTGGAAAACGAAAGATCAAATAATATAAAATCGACGGTATTTGCCGTCGATTTTGCATAAACGGAGAACAGTATGAAAAGTCCTTTTCAAAATTCCGATTCAAATAAAAGATATTATACCTACGACTATTTTCTGCGCCAAAAATTCGGCAAAAAGGTCTATAAGGTCACGCTTGACGCAGGCTTTACCTGCCCGAATATAGACGGCACACGCGGCGTGGGAGGATGCACCTACTGCTCGTCGCGCGGAAGCGGAGACTTCGCTCCGCCGAGCGTGATTCCCATTGAGGAGCAGTACGAGATCGTGCGCAGGACTATGGAGAAAAAGTGGGAGGGCGGACTCTGTATTCCTTACTTTCAGGCACATACGAATACCTACGCGCCCCTCTCGGTTTTAAAGGATAATTTCGAGAGAGCGCTCAGATTTCCAAACGCGGTCGGACTCGACATCGCTACACGCGCAGACTGTATATCGGACGAGTGCGCCGAATATCTCCGCGAGCTTCACTCGCGCACCTTTCTGACAGTTGAGCTCGGACTCCAGAGCGTCCACGACGAGACGGCAGAGAAGATAAACAGATGCCATAGCTACGAGGAATTTCTCCGCGGCTATGAAAAGCTTCGCGGACTCAACGTGTGCGTACATATCATAAACGGACTCCCCGGAGAAACTCACGAAATGATGCTCGAAACGGCAAGGGAGGTTGCAAGACTCGATCCCTTTATGGTAAAGATACATCTTCTGCACATAATAAAGGGAACGAGAATGGCGGATTCTTACCTTGCAGGCGAGTTTGAGCTTCCCACTCTTGAAGAGTACACTAAGACGGTCTGCGACCAGCTTGAGCTGTTTTCACCGAATACAGTTATCGCCCGAGTGACGGGAGACGGAGCGCCCGATAGCCTCATTGCGCCCGATTGGAGTCGCAAAAAATTCGTCGTTATGAACGAAATTGATAAGGAGCTTGTGCGTCGAAATAGTACGCAAGGATCCAAATATTGGAAGTAAAATAGTCTATTTGTGAAAAAAGCCACAAAAAAAGAGAGAATTTTTGTTAAAAATATTCAAAATCCTATTGCATAATGAAAGAAAATAGTATATAATTACAATATGTTACAAAGCACCGCGCCATAATGACGCGAGCGGTCAACATATATTCTATCACGCAAAAGGAGAACTTTTACAATGGCACAGTTCACAACCAAACAAATCAGAAACGTATGCTTTATGGGTCACGGCGGAAGCGGTAAAACTTCAATAGCAGAAGCGATGCTGTATTTCACCAAGACGACCGACCGCCTCGGAAAGGTTCCCGACGGAAATACCGTTTCCGACTTTGATGCGGAAGAAATAAAGCGCGGATTTTCAATATATACCTCTGTTTCCAACGCAGTTTGGAAGGATACCAAGATAAACATTCTCGACACCCCCGGATTCCTTAACTTCGAGGGCGAGGTCCATAGCGCACTTCGCGTAGCCGACGCGGCTATAATCACCGTCGATGCTAAATCGGGTATCGAGGTAGGCACCGAGCTTGCATGGGAAAGAGCGGTAAAGGCAAAGCTTCCCACCGCATTCTTTGTAAATAAGTACGACGATCCCGATGCGCATTTCCATAACGTATTCGATTCGCTCGCAGCAACCTTCGGTAAGACGATATGCCCCGTGCTTATCCCTGCTTACGATAAGGGATCGTTCATTAACCTTCTCGACCTTAAAAAGTACGTTTACGACGGCGCGACCGGTAAGCATACCGAGGGCGAGATAAACCCCGAATATAAGAAGAGAGTTGACACCTACCGCGATAAGCTTATGGAAGCGGTTGCAGTTACAGACGAGGATCTTATGATGAAATACCTCGAGGGTGAGGAGATCACCAGAGAAGAGGCGGCAAACGCGCTTCACGAGGGTATTATCGCAGGTGAGATCGTTCCCGTATTTGCAGGAAGTGCTGTAAAGCTTTGGGGTATCGACCTCGTTATGGACATAATTGCAGACTCCTTCCCCCGTCACACCGCAAAGAAGACCGAAAAGCTCTCTGACGGCAGCGAGATCGAGATCGGTGCAGAGGGCGCACCCTCGATATACGTATTCAAGACCTCTGTCGATCAGTTCGGCAGAACGACCTACTTCAAGGTTATGAACGGCGAGCTTAAGGCAGGAGATACCCTCCACAACCTCGCTACCGATACCGATGAAAAATTCCTCCATTTCTCTGTCGCAAACGGCAAAAAGCAGACCGAGGTTCCCGCTCTTGCTTGCGGAGATATCGGAGTTATCTCGAAGCTCGTCAACACTAATACCTGCGATACTCTCGCGGCATCTGGCAGCGCAGAATACGCACCCGCAATATATCCCGAGCCTATCTACACGGTAGCAGTATCTCCCAAGGCAAAGGGAGACGAGGATAAGATCGTTCAGGGTATCTTCAAGATAATGGACGAGGATAAGACGGTTAAGTTTGAAAACGATTCCGAAACCCGTCAGCTCCTTCTCAGCGCTATGGGCGATATGCAGATAGACGTAGTTCTTTCCAAGGTAAAGGCACGCGGTGGCCCTGCGGCAGACCTTTCCACTCCCAAGATCGCGTACAGAGAGACCATCAAGGGCAGAGCAGACGTTCAGGGTAAGCATAAGAAGCAGTCGGGCGGACACGGACAGTACGGTGACGTTAAGATTAGATTCGCACCCGGAGAAGCAGAGGGACTCACCTTCACAACGAGCGTTGTCGGAGGATCTGTTCCGAAGAACTTCTTCCCGGCAATCGAAAAGGGACTCCAGGAGGCAATGCAGAAGGGTGTTCTTGCAGGATATCCGGTAGTAAACCTCGCGGCAGACCTCTACGACGGATCTTATCACGACGTTGACTCCAACGAGCTTTCCTTCAAGATGGCGGCATCCATCGCATATAAGACCGGACTTCCCCTTGCAAAGCCGGTTCTTCTCGAGCCTATCGGCGAGCTGAACGTAACTATCCCCGAGGCAATGCTCGGAGACGTTATGGGAGACATCAACGGTAAGCGCCGCGGCGCCGTTCTCGGAATGGAGCCCTCGAGCGAAAGACCGGGATACACCACCGTTCAGGCAGAGGTACCGAAGTCGGAAATGACCGATTACGCTATCGCTCTTCTTGCTATGACGCAGGGTAGAGGAAGCTTCGTATATAAGGTTACCCGTTACGATGAGGTTCCTGCAAATATCGCGCAGAAGGTCATTGCAGACGCAAAGGCAAATGCGGAAGATAAGTAAAAAACATAACGGGGCGGTTTTGCCGCCCCGATTTGCCGTTATATGAAATGAAAACAGTAAGGAAAACAGTATGGACAATATGAATAATACGGACAACCAATTTGTAAGTGAGGAGAATGCGGCGCCCGCAGAAACGGCCACCTCGAAAAAAATAAAGGCAGTCGTTACCTCGCGTCCCTTCTTCGTCTCAACGGTCGCTTTTACCGCGCTCGCGGCACTGTCCCTTATAACGTCGGGGCTCGATCTTTTCGCAACCCTGTTTGCTATAGGAATGTGGCTCGCGGTCACAGCGGCAAAAAGCGCAACACCGACCAAGGAAATTAAATTTCTTTCGGGAACGGTCAAGGCGTACTATATCGTAAATATAGTGGCAATAGTCGGACTCGTTATCGGAGGAATAGCTTTTATACTTGCCGCACCGGCGGCTATGGAGGCAAAAGATCTTCTCTACGAGGCACTTGGGGAATTCAAAGAAGAATTTCCTCTCTTTGCGGAAGAATACACGAAGCTGATATACGACCTTGAGATCTGGACGGGCGAAAATCTCGGTATGGCTCTGTCGGTGTTTATCGGACTGGCTATGATAGTTATGGGAATCGTGTTTATAGTCAGCGCAGTCATCACCTTTATAATAAATACGTTTTTCGTCAAAAAGCTGTCAAGACGTCTCAAGGAATGTACGATGGCACTCGAGGAGGGAAGAGAAAGCAGAGAAGACCTTTTCGCTCTTAAGAACTGGTTTACCGTGATCGGAATAATACACGCGGTTCTGGGAGGAATAACCTTCGTTAGCGGAGATATCACGTCAGCGCTTATCAGCGCGGCTGCCGCGACGGCGTATATCGCGCTCTCCTACGCCTTCAAGGTCGAGCCTTGCGAGGAAAAAGCAGAGGAGATCAAAACTAAGGCGGAGCTTTAAAAAAATATCTGAAATAAAAACGGCAGATTTCATAATCTGCCGTTTTTTGCGCTTGAAACAGTCATACACAAACCTCCTTTCACATAACTATATACCAAAGAAAATCAGCACTTTTACGGAGGAAAGATATGACAAATATTTATCGCGATATCGCCACGCGTACGGGAGGCGATATTTACGTAGGTGTGGTCGGACCCGTTCGTACGGGCAAATCCACCTTTATCAAAAGATTTATGGAGACTCTCGTGCTTCCGAATATTTCGGACGAATACGATAGGGAAAGGGCAAAGGACGAAATGCCGCAGTCGGCGGCAGGGCGTACGGTAATGACCACCGAGCCGAAATTCATTCCAGACGAGGCGGTCAAGGTCTCGCTTGACGGAGCGGCGTCCTTCAGCGTGAAGATGGTTGACTGCGTCGGCTACGTCGTCTCGGACGCCCTCGGTCAGACCGAGGAGGGAAAGCCGCGAATGGTACTCACTCCGTGGTCGAGCGAGCCGATGGAATTTTCCGAGGCGGCAGAGATAGGCACGAAAAAGGTCATAACCGACCATAGCACGATAGGATTCGTCATCACAACGGACGGAAGCGTGTGCGACCTCCCGAGAGAGCAGTACGAGGAGGCGGAAAAGAGGGTTATAAGCGAGCTTCGTGCGATGAATAAGCCCTTTGCCGTCATACTCAACTCGGCGCACCCCGAGTCAAGCGAGAGCGAGGCACTCGCACTTGACCTTGAGGAAAAATACGGCGTTCCCGTCGCGCTCGTCAACTGTATGACTCTCGATAGCGAGGATATCCGCCATATTCTCGAGCTTGTGCTTCTTGAATTTCCCGTTTCAGAAATATCTATCGACCTTCCCGAGTGGACGCTCGCCCTTGAGAGCGACCATAAGGTCATCGAGTCGCTACGCAGGGATATTCTCGGCTGCGCATCCGAAATAGATAAGATAGGTCAGATAAAGGATGCATTCGCATCTCTTTCGGATAATATTTACGTCTCGCGTGCCACGGTTGACGAGATCGATCTCGGTACGGGCAGGGCGCAGATATCGCTCACTCTCGATCCCGAGCTTTATTTCAAGGTGATCAGCGAGATAAGCGGTATGGATATCTCCGACGAGGAAACGCTGATCTCGACCTTCAAGACTCTTGCCGGGATAAAGGAAAAGTACGAAAAGGTGGCAAGCGCACTCGAGGACGCAGAGACGAAGGGCTACGGAATCATCGTGCCCGAGATCGGAGATATGCACCTTGAAGAGCCGAAGCTCGTGCGTCATTCGGGCGGATACGGAGTGCGACTCAAAGCGAGCGCACCCTCGATACACATGATAAGGGCAACACTCGAGACCGAGATAAATCCCGTTGTCGGAAGCGAAAAGCAGAGCGAGGATCTCATCAAATATCTGCTCAGCGAGTTTGACGGCGATCCGACGGGCATCTGGGAGACAAATCTCTTCGGAAAGACTCTTTACGAGCTTGTCAATGAGGGACTCCACGCAAAGCTCCAGAACGTTCCCGAGAACGCTCGCGAAAAGCTTTCCGAAACGCTCAGCCGCATCGTAAACGAGGGAAGCGGCGGACTCGTCTGCATAATTCTTTAAAAAGTACGGAGACTGCGGAAAAAATGGAAAAATGCTCTTTTTACAACCTGCGCGAGAAGGAGGTCGTCAACGTGTGCGACGGACGTCGCTTCGGCTACGTATGCGATATGGAGATCGACCCCGAAAGCGGAGCGGTCTGCTCGCTCGTTGTACCCGGCGGATTTAAATGCCTCGGACTCTCGCGCGGCAGCGACTATATCGTTCCGTGGAGCGCTATCGAGCAGATAGGCAACGATATTATCCTCGTTCGCGTCACGACTCTTATCCCACGCGAAAAGCGGAGCAGGGGAAAGCGGAAAAAGGAATAAAATAAAAGCGAACCGTAAATCGGTTCGCTTTTTTGCGTAATTTCACTACGTCCTTATCTCATAAAGCACCGCATGTACTGCGAGACGTCCGTCGTCACCGAATCCGTTAGTACACGTGCTGAGCGTCAGCACCTGCTCGTTGCCCTTGAAGGAGTGGGAGACCTTGCGCAAAGACTTGCTCTGGCGGCTCTTTACCCACTCGAGAAAGTCGTTCTGACTTGTAAACGAGGTGCGAATGTACGGATCGTACTTGTTCGTCTCGTAAACGGAGAATACCTTGTAAACGTAGATGCCGCTCTCGGTCTGGATATAAACGTACGGCGTGCGGCTGAAGAATCCGCTTCTCTTGAACTTTGCAAGATGCGCAAACATCGCGCCCGATGCCATGTTATGACCGTAAATTATCGTGTTCTGATCGGAAAGATCGCTCTCGTTTCGGTAGTCGGCGTAGATCGCGCCTGCCGCAAGCGTGCCACCCAAAAACGAGTGGTCGAGATAGTATTCGTTGTCCTCCGTCTGCACTATCGGATAGTCGATAAGAGTATCGGGAACGGTTATCCAGCCGATAACGTCGGGATTTGTCTCTTTCAAAGCCGCGAATTTCGCGCGAAGCATTATTATCGTTGCCGAATCGGACGAGCTGCCGCTCGACGGCGCCTCGGGCACTGTCGGCGTGCCGTACTCGGAGGTCGTTCCTCCGTGAGAGTTCTGATCCGATTTCGATACTGCAAAATGCTCGTTCAGGAGAATGTCAAGCGTTCCCCAATCCTCGGACATAACGCTGTAAAGATCGTCTGCCTCGCGGTATCCTCGCATGCTTGCGACTATCTCGGACGCGCAGTAGAGCATCACCGCTCCAAGCAGGGCAATAACAGCTCCTCTCAGAAGGAAAGAGGCGACGGGAGGATATTTCTTCGGCAGTCTCGGTGCTATATCCGACGTGGAAAGCTCTTCGAGCGAGCTGACGAAAGCGTCTTTTTCGTGAGCCGTATTTTCGTTTTTCAAGACTTTATCCTCCTTTTTAGTTTCTTTAAAAATATTATAATGCTTTTTGTTTCTCCGTTCTATGCGATTTTATTAAATAAGTGTAAATTTCGCACAGATAGGCGCGGTATTATTTGGAAAGCACCTTTTTCAGATACTGTCCCGTGTACGATCTCTCGCACTCGGCAACCTCCTCGGGTGTGCCGACAGCAACGACCATGCCGCCCTTATCGCCGCCCTCGGGACCGAGGTCGATGATATAGTCTGCCGTCTTTATCATATCGAGATTATGCTCGATGACGACTACCGTATTGCCTGCATCTGCAAGGCGGTTCAGTATCGCAATAAGATTTTTGACGTCTGCCGTGTGGAGACCTGTCGTAGGCTCGTCAAGAATGTAGATGGTACGTCCGGTACTGCGCTTTGAAAGCTCATCTGCGAGCTTGACTCTCTGCGCCTCGCCGCCCGAAAGGGTGGTTGAGGACTGTCCTATCTTGATATATCCGAGTCCGACGTCGTAAAGAGTGCGAAGCTTTTTGTAGAGCTTCGGCAGACTCTCGAAGAAGTACATACCCTCCTCGACGGTCATTTCAAGAACGTCGGCAATCGTCTTGCCCTTGTATTTTACCTCGAGAGTTTCGCGGTTGTATCTCTTTCCGTGACACTCCTCGCAGACAACGTAAACGTCGGGAAGAAAGTGCATTTCAATACATTTTACGCCGTCACCCTCGCACCTTTCACAGCGTCCGCCCTTCAAATTAAAGGAGAAGCGGTTGGGCTTGTAGCCGCGCTGCTTTGCCTCGGGCATTGATGCGAAAAGCTCACGTATTTCGGTGAAAAGTCCGACGTATGTTGCGGGGTTTGATCTTGGCGTTCTTCCTATCGGGCTCTGGTCTATCGAGATGACCTTGTCAAGCTCGGCAGCGCCCTCGATCGAGTCGTGCTTACCGGGAGTCGTGTACGCGCGGTTTAAGGTGCCGGCAAGCGATTCCTTTAAAACCGAGTTGATGAGCGAGCTTTTTCCGCTTCCCGAAACACCGGTCACGCAGACTGTCATTCCGAGCGGAATGGATACGTCAATATTTTTGAGGTTGTTTTCTCTTGCGCCCTTTATAGTGAGGAATTTTCCGTTGCCCTCGCGTCTTTTCTCGGGAATTTCGATCTTTTCGCGTCCCGAAAGATACGCGCCGGTTATCGACTCCTTGCAGTTTCTGATGTCGTCGGGCGTACCGCTTGCAACTACGTAGCCGCCGTGGATTCCTGCGCCCGGACCGATGTCAACGATAAAGTCCGCGTTTTCCATCGTTTCCTCGTCGTGCTCGACAACGATGACGGTATTTCCGACGTCGCGCAGATTTTTCAGCGTCTGTATAAGCTTCGAGTTGTCGCGCTGATGCAGACCGATGGACGGCTCGTCAAGGACGTACATAACGCCGACGAGCGAGCTTCCTATCTGGGTTGCAAGGCGTATTCTCTGCGCCTCGCCGCCCGACAGAGTACCCGACGAGCGTGCGAGCGTTAAGTAGTCAAGTCCTACCGAAACAAGGAAGGAAAGGCGCGCCGAGATCTCCTTTACGATCTCCTTTGCGATGATCCTTTCGGTCTCGTTAAGCTCAACGCTCTTTATAAACTCAAGCGCCTGCGAGACGGGCATAGAGCAGAATTCAAAGATGTTCTTTCCGCCGACGGTCACCTTGCTGATCTCGTCATTAAGTCTGGAGCCACCGCACTTTTCGCAGATGACGTCCTCGGTAAATTCGCCGTAATAGTCGGTACCCCACTGGCGCACGCGGTTTTCAAGCATCGGGATAAGACCCTCGAACGAGATAGTCTGCGTGGATACTCGTCTGTCGAAAACACGGCGGACTGTGTAGAGGTTGTCGTTGTCTCCGTGGAGAAGAACGTCCATCGCCTCGGGCGAATATTTGTAAAGGGGAGTGTCAAGCGTGAAGCCGTGCTTTGCGCCGACCGCGGCAAAAAGCGGTCCGTTCCAGCTGTCGTCGTCAAGCGTCTTGAAGCCGTTGACCATGATACCGCCCTGACGGAGCGAAAGATTCTTGTTGGGCATTATTTTTGCCTGACTTATAACCGTCTTGACTCCAAGTCCCGAGCATTCGGGGCAGGCACCAAGCGGATTGTTAAAGGAAAATACTCTCGGCTCAAGCTCGCTGAACGATATTCCATGCTCCTCGCAGGCAAAGTTGAGCGAGTAGGAAAGGACCTTGTCCTCCTCGGTGGGCAGAAGTATCTCCACGTTTCCGCCTGCAAGATTCAGCGCTGTTTCAACCGAGTCGGCAAGGCGCTTTCTTATGTCGGGACGGATAACAAGACGGTCGATAACGATCTCTATCGAGTGCATCTTGTTCTTGTCGAGGATTATGTCCTCCGAAAGATCGCGCACCTCGCCGTTTACGCGAGCGCGAACGTATCCGAGCTTCTTCGCATCGTCGAGAATCTTGACGTGCGTACCCTTCTTTCGTCTGACCATCGGGGCAAGGATCATAAATTTCGTGCCCTCGGGGAGAGAGGAAATGCTCTCAAGAATGCCGTCAAGCGTCTGCCTTCTTATTTCGCGGTTGCAGACGGGACAGTGGGGAATTCCCACTCTCGAGTAAAGAAGACGGAGATAGTCGTATATTTCAGTGACAGTTCCGACTGTCGATCTCGGGTTTTTCGAGGTCGTTTTCTGATCTATCGAGATGGAGGGCGAAAGACCTTCGATAAGGTCAACGTCGGGCTTGTCCATCTGCCCGAGAAACTGACGCGCGTACGAGGAGAGTGACTCGACGAATTTTCTGTGTCCCTCCGCGTAAAGCGTGTCGAATGCAAGAGAGGACTTTCCCGATCCCGAAAGACCTGTAAGTACAACGAGACTGTCTCTCGGAATCTCGAGAGAAACGTTCTTTAAGTTGTTTTCTCTTGCGCCCTTTATAACGATTTTTTTGTGTTCCATAATTTATATTCCTCTTAGTAGCTGCGCTTAATTTTTGTCAAAGGCTCTTATGCGGTCGCGATATACTGCCGCCGTCTCGAAGTCGAGATTTGCCGCCGCCTCGCGCATAAGACGCTCAAGCTCGGGAAGGGAAAGTTCCCCCGCGATCTCGTGGCGCGAGCGCTTCTTTTCGCTCTTTCTCGATCCCGACTCGCTCGTTCCGAAGTCGATAAGCTCTCTGACGTCCTTTTTAATAGTTTTCGGCGTGATGCCGTTGGCTTTGTTGTAAGCGTCCTGCTTTTCGCGGCGTCGCTTGGTTTCGTCGATAGCGACTCGCATGGATTTCGTGATCTTGTCCGCGTACATAATGACCTTGCCCTCGGCGTTTCTTGCCGCGCGTCCGATAGTCTGGATAAGCGAGGTCTCTCCGCGAAGAAAGCCCTCTTTGTCGGCGTCAAGTATCGCAACGAGCGATACCTCGGGAATGTCAAGACCCTCGCGGAGAAGGTTTACACCCACAAGCACGTCGAAAACACCGAGACGGAGATCGCGAATGATCTCTGTTCGCTCGACCGTATCAACGTTGTGGTGTATATACTTGACCTTGATAAGGTTCATATTGAAATATTCGGTAAGGTCCTCTGCCATTTTCTTGGTAAGCGTTGTGACAAGCACCCTCTCGCCCTTCTCGGCGCGAAGCCTTATCTCGCCCATAAGATCGTCTATCTGTCCCTCGGCAGAGCGCACCTCGACGATAGGATCGAGAAGTCCTGTCGGACGAACGAGCTGTTCAACTATCTGCTCGGAATTGTCTCTTTCGTAGTCGGCAGGAGTTGCAGAGACGTATATGACCTGATTTAATTTGTCTGCAAACTCGTCAAAGCGGAGCGGACGGTTGTCAAATGCAGAGGGTAGGCGGAAGCCGTACTCAACGAGGCTCGTCTTTCTCGCTCTGTCGCCGCCGCTCATTCCGTGTATCTGCGGAATCGAGACGTGCGACTCGTCTATGAACATAAGGAAATCGTCGGGGAAATAGTCGAGCAGGGTATAGGGAGTCGATCCCGGCTCGCGACCTGCAAAGATGCGCGAATAGTTTTCTATTCCCGAGCAGAATCCCACCTCGCGGAGCATTTCAAGATCGTATCTCGTGCGCTCCTCGATACGCTGCGCCTCGATGAGCTTGCCCTCGGATTTGAAGAATTCCACGCGCTCCTCCATCTCCTCCTCGATCTGCTTTAAAGCCTTTTCTCTCGTCGCGTCAGAGACCGCATAGTGGGTTGCAGGATAGATGGTCGTGTAGTTGACAGTACGCAGTATCTCGCCCGTTACAACGTTGACCTCGCTGATTCTGTCTATTTCGTCTCCGAAAAATTCCACCCTGACTGCTTTCTTGTCGCTCGCGGCAGGAAGCACCTCAACGGTGTCTCCGCGTACGCGGAATTTGTCTCTTTCAAACGAAATGTCGTTTCTTTCGTAGTTCATCGCGATAAGAGACGCTATCAGCTCGTCGCGTGACATCTCTGCGCCGACGCGAAGGGAGATCATCTGCGAGAGGTATTCTCTCGGATCTCCGAGCGAGTATATACAGGATACGCTGGCAACGATTATGACGTCTCTTCTCTCAAAGAGAGAGGTAGTCGCGCTGTGGCGCAGACGGTCGATCTCGTCGTTTACCGCGCTGTCCTTTTCGATGTAAACGTCCTTGCCCGGAATGTACGCCTCGGGCTGGTAATAATCGTAGTACGATACGAAGAATTCTACCGCGTTTTCGGGGAAAAATTCGCGGAACTCGGAGCAGAGCTGAGCGGCGAGAGTCTTGTTGTGAGAGAGTATCAGAGTGGGCTTGTTGACCTTTTCTATGATGTTCGCCATAGTGAACGTTTTACCCGATCCGGTAACGCCGAGAAGTGTCTGCTTTTTCATTCCCGCGTTCACTCCCGCACTCAGAAGATCTATTGCCTGCGGCTGATCTCCGGTCGGCTTGTATGGTGATACGAGCTTAAACTTTCCGTCCGTCATGATTTTTCCTCCTTTTTGCACTTTTTTGTATTATACTATTATAACACATATTTTTCAAAAAATAAAGAGCTAAACGTATTATTTTTTCGTTTTGACCGATTTGACTTGATTTTCTTCTTGGGAATACAGAGGCTTGGTGGATAAAACTTTGAAAAAACAAAAGCACCCAAGACTCCTAAAAAAGCCTTGAGTGCTGTTTTGTTTGTCAGAGCATTTCGTAGATTATCTTTGCCGCCGCCTCTCGCGTGAGACTGCCGTCCGCGACGTCCGAAAGTCTTATTTTTTCGCCGCAGATCTCTGATGCAATGTCAAGCGCGAGCGATACGCTGAGCGATCCGTCACTGTCAAAACCGAGACTTGAAAATGCCGAAAGCACCGAGGAAACATCACCGTCTCCCTCGGGTAAGATAATGCCTCGCGCCGAGGTCGCCATTATCATAAATTCGCTGTACGATACCGTCTCGTTTGGTTCAAAATACGAGTATTTTCCAACCCTTCGACCAACGAAAATGCCCCTTTCGGCAAGAGACAGAGCATAGTGCTGAAGCTCGCCCGATACGTCCACGTAATTTATATCGGGCGCGCTCTTTACGTTAAGTGAAACGCTCACCGTTTCCGATCTGTTTCCGTATTTGTCGGTCGCAAAAAAGCTGAACGAATCTGTGCCGCTCCTTGAGGGTGTATAGACAAATTCTCCGCTCGACGGATCCTTCATTTTAAGAGTGCCGAGCGTGGGGCTTGACGCGATAACGAAGGTGAGTGCATCTCCGTCGGGATCGCTTGCAAAAAGGCGTCCGCTCATCGGTACGCCCGAATATGCAGAAAAGGGTGTCGCCGCGGCGCTCGGCGAGAAATTGAGCGTCTCCGAGAACTTTATATTGCAGCTCACAACCCTCGGGTAGCCCGACGAAATGCAGCCGAAAACGAAGTCTGCGTCCTTCACAGAGCCGCCCTTCGGTACGAAAACAAGCTCGGATATCTTGTTTCGCGCAATTATCTGATTTGCGAGCGCAGGGACCTTTCCGAGCATAAGGATTCCGTCCGACTCGTCGGGTAAAACGAGCAGGGTAATGCTCGTCACCCTTGAGACTCCGAGAGCCTCGTCAAACTCGGCGGCGCTAAATCCTACCGACGAATTTTTTACGCCGTTTTTAGAAAAAACGACGTCGCTCGCAAGCACGTCTATCGCAGGCGAGAGAGATTCCTTTGCCACCGACGGCGATATGAAAACAGAGAGGGAAACCGTCAGAATTACCGTAACTACCGAAAGCTTTACAAAACGGGATTTTTTCATTTTTTGAAATTCCTTTCTTTTCTTTTACACAGATTATCTGCGCCAAAGGGGTAAAATATTCGTCACGTCTTGCGTAAAAAGCAAAAAAATGCAAAAATGTCAAAAAAGACTTGTAATTCGTCGCAGTCCGTGTTATAATAACTGTAATTATTATTATAGCGCACCTATGCGCGCGTAAAAAACGGAGGCACAAAATGCTTAACATCAAGTACGAATACACGACCCAAAAAAAGACAAAGCCCGACTATAATAGCCTTGGCTTCGGAAAGTATTTTTCCGACCACATGTTTTTAATGGACTACACCACCGAAAAGGGCTGGCACGATCCCAGAATCGTTCCTTTCCAGAACCTTTCGCTCTCGCCTGCAACCGCAGTTTTCCACTACGCGCAGGAGATGTTCGAGGGACTCAAGGCGTACAAGACCGCAGAGGGCAAGGTACAGCTTTTCAGACCTCAGAAGAACATTGAGCGTCTCAACAACACCAACAGACGTATGTGCATACCCGAGATCGATCCCGATGACGTTCTTCAGGCTATCAAGGCTCTCGTCAAGACCGATGAGGACTGGATCCCCGAGGAAGAGGGCAAGTCTCTTTACATCAGACCGTTCATCATCGCAACCGATGCTATGCTCGGCGTTCACCCCTCGCACAGCTATCTTTTCTGCATAATCCTCTCTCCCGTGGGCGCTTACTACGCAAGCGGAATCAACCCCGTTAAGATCTACGTTGAGCCTGAATACGTTCGCGCAGTCAAGGGCGGAACCGGATTTGCAAAGGTTGGCGGAAACTACGCTGCATCGCTCAAGGGACAGGAGGTTGCTGAAAAGCTCGGCTACGCTCAGGTCCTCTGGCTTGACGGTATCAACCATAAATACGTTGACGAGGTTGGCGCGATGAACGTATTCTTCGTTATCGACGGCGAGATCATCACTCCCACCCTTGAAAACGGAAACATTCTCCCCGGCGTTACCCGTGACTCGGCTATCGCGCTTCTCAGAAGCTGGGGCTACAAGGTAAGCGAAAGACTCCTCTCGATCGACGAGATCCGCGAGGCTGCTGACAACGGCAAGCTCGAGGAGGCATTCGGCACCGGAACTGCGGCAGTTATCTCTCCTATCGGTGAGCTTAACGAGGCAGGCAAGATAATGATAATCAACGAGGGCAAGATAGGACCTATCTCCCAGCGCCTCTACGACAACCTCACCGGAATCCAGTGGGGCAAGGTCGAGGACACCATGGGCTGGACTGTTGCAGTTGACTGAAAATGATAATTGAAGTGGGAAGGGAGCTTGACGGACTTCTCGTCCGCGAGCTCCTCAACACGCGCCTTGAGCTTTCAAGAAGAGCTGTCTCAAGTCTCAAAAGCAACGAGAAAGGAATAGTTCTCAACGGAGAGCGGGTTACTGTAAGAGCGCGTCTTTCAGAGGGCGATATTTTAGAGCTCGACCTTGAAAATGACGGTGACGTCATCGAGCCCACCGAGCCTGTCGATATTCCGATAGAGGTCATCTATGAGGACGAGGCGCTCACAGTTGTAAATAAGCCCCCTTTTATGCCGACGATAGTATCGCACGGTCATAGAAGCGATACTCTCGCCAATGCGCTTGCGTATAGGTATAGGGATAAGGGCTTCGTTATGCGTGCGGTCAACAGACTCGATCGCGATACGAGCGGAATTTGCATTATCGCAAATAGCCGCAGAAGCGCGCATATACTCGGAAACCAGATGAAGGCGCATCAAATAGAGAAGAAATATCTCGCCGTACTTTCGGGAAATCTCGAAAACGATTTTGAAGAAAAGACGGTAATTACGGGAATAAGACGAAGTGAGGGGAGCGCGATGCTTCGCGAGGTGTGTGACGCTGCCGAGGCAAGACTTGCCGAAACCCACTACACTCTTATCTCAAACGGAAAGAACTACTGCGCGGTCGCGGCAGAGCCGAGAACGGGCAGAACGCATCAGCTCCGCGTGCTTTTTTCGCACATCGGACACCCGATAGTCGGAGACACTATGTACGGCACCGAAAGTGCCGAGATCTCACGTCAGGCGCTTCACGCCTACGAGATCACATTTTTTCACCCCTATACGAAGGAAAAAGTAACTCTTCGCGCAAAGATACCGTCCGATATTATGGCGGTTACCGAGCGTGACGGGATAGATCTTTCGAGTCTTTAAGCATATCTACGGTTTTAATTAGGAGTTCTGAATGCCCGAAAAAGAAACGAGAAAAAATTTCATAAAAGAATTTTTCAAGGCGTGTCCGATAGCCTGCACGGTAGCGTTTGCGATCGGAGCTTTGGCGCTTATTACCCATATTATCTCGAGCGTATCAAGTCGCTTTGCCGACTTTGTCGCGAGATATATCGGCTCGGCGGTCAGATTTGTTCTTGCAAAGCTGACCGGCTGGATCCCCTTCTCGCTTGCGGAAATGCTTATAATTCTCTCGCCCGTTTTACTCGGAGTTCTTATCTTCTTTGCAGTGCGCGCGGTAAGATCGACTAAAAAGCACGCGTATCTTCGTTATATGTGCTTTCTTCTTGCCATTATAACCACCCTTTATTCGCTTTTCGTTTTCACGATAGGAACGGCGTATAAGGGGACTACCCTCTACGAAAAGCTCGGCGTGGAAAAGCCGCGCTACGAGGACTCGGGCGACCTTGTCGCACTCTCCGAATATTTAAGAGACAGAGCAAACGAGTGCGCCGGGAAAATAGTTTTTGACGAAAACAGAGGCTCTATTATGCCCTATGGAAGAGACGAGCTTAACGACCTTCTCAGCGATGCGTGCATAAAGGCGTCTGAAAAATACAGCTTCATAGCACCGCTCAGATCACGCTTCAAGGACGTTATGCTGAGCGAGCCTATGACCTACACCCACATATCGGGAGTTTACTCCTATTTTACGGGAGAAGCGAATATCAATATAAATTTTCCCGACTATACTATTCCGTTCACTGCCGCTCACGAAATGGCGCATCAGCGCGGAATAGCACGCGAGGAGGAAGCGAATTTCGTTGCTTACCTTATATGTATGGAGAGCGACGATAACTATATAAGATACAGCGCATACGTCAGCCTTCTTGAGTACGTTCAAAATTCTCTTTATAAAGCGGATAAGACGGCGTACGCAGAGCTTTACCGCTCGCTCGGAGAGGATATCATCATCGAGTACGAGGCGTACGACGCCTTCTTTGCCGCATACCGTAAGAGCGTTGCCTCAAACGTCAGCGGAACGATAAACGATACCTATCTGAAATCTCAGGGACAGAAAGCAGGAACGATGAGCTATTCGCTCGTTGTCGGTCTGGCTATTGCCTATATCGACTACCGATAAATGTCACAAGGAAATAAAAAGCATACAATAATAATAAGTTTAAAGACTGCCGGAAGGAATGGTCAAGAATATGAAAAAGTTAGTTATTAACGGCGCAAAGCCGCTTGTCGGAGAAATCGAGATAGGCGGAATGAAGAACGGAGCACTCCCCATAATATTTGCAGCGCTTCTCGTTGCAGACGGAAAGTGTACTCTTGAAAATCTTCCTGCCGTAAAGGATATAGATCTCTCGCTCGAAATAATCGAAAGCCTCGGTGCAAAGGTAGAAAGAAAAGATAAGCATACCGCAATTATCGACGCATCCGAGGTCACCGTCAAGGAGCCGCCTGCATCTCTCGTTCGCAAGATGAGAGCATCTTATTATCTGCTCGGCGCAGAGCTTGGCAGATTCGGAGAAGCGGTCGTTCAGTATCCGGGCGGATGCGACTTCGGCGGACGTCCGATAGACAGACACATAAAGGGCTTTGAATTTCTCGGAGCAAAGGTCACCGAGACCTTCTCGGAGAGCGGAAAGTGCGTAAGAGCGGTCACCGAGGACGGAGTTGTCGGCGCAAACGTTTTCTTTGACGACGTTTCTGTCGGCGCAACGATAAACGTAATGCTCGCGGCAGTTTGCGCAAAGGGAGTTACCGTTATTGAGAACGCGGCAAGAGAGCCTCACGTCGTTGACCTTGCAAACTTCCTCAATACCTGCGGCGCAAAGGTATTCGGCGCAGGAACGCCCACTATCAAGATAACAGGCGTTGAAAGAGAATCCCTCCACGCATCGACCTATGCGGTCGCACCCGATATGATCGAGGCGGGAACCTATATGGTAGCCGCGGCAGCAACGGGCGGTAAGGTACTTATTAAAAACGTAATTCCCAAGCATCTTGAGGCAACCTCCACAAAGCTTGAGGAAATGGGCGTCAAGATAGTCGAAAATGACGATAGCATCGAGGTCAGCGTTCCCGACGGACTCAGCGCCACCAATATGAAAACCCTGCCTTATCCCGGTATTCCTACCGATATGCAGCCCCAGTTCTGCGTGCTTATGTGCGTGGCAAACGGAGTCAGCAGACTCGTCGAGGGCGTTTTCGATAACAGATTCCAGTACGTCGATCAGCTTCGCCGTATGGGCGCTCATATCGAGGTCAACGGAAAGGTCGCGGTAGTGAGCGGCGGAAGTCCTCTTTACGGCGCCGCAGTCAGCGCTCTCGACCTTCGCGCCGGGGCGGCTATGGTAATTGCCGGACTGTGCGCTAACGGAAAGACCGAGATAGATAACGTTAATTATATCAACCGCGGATACGAGGATATCGTTGAAAAGCTTCGCGCAGTCGGAGCGGATATTTCTCTTGTAAACGACGAAGAAGACTGAAAAATCGGGAGGAAACTCCCGATTTTTTAAAGAATACACTCTGTGCCGAAAGGATTTTATAAAATGAGAGTGCTTACGGTAAACAAAAACGACGCAGGGCAGAGACTTGATAAATTCCTCTCGAAGGCAGTTCCGTCTCTCCCTACCTCGCTTATGTACAAGCTCGTTCGTACGAAAAAAATCAAGGTCAACAGAAAACGCACCGAGCACACCTATTTTCTCTGCGAGGGCGATACTGTCGAGCTTTTTATAAAGGAAGAATTTTTCTCCGCGCCGAGCGAAAGCTCTGCTTTGTCTCTGACGCCTCGCATAGATATTCTCTATGAGGACGAAAATATAATGCTCGTCGATAAGCGCGCGGGAATGATAGTACATTCGGACGATAAGGAGTCAACTAATACCCTTATCTCGCATATCTGCGCATATCTTTATCAGAAGGGCGAGTACGATCCTGCAAAGGAGAACTCGTTTGCCCCCTCGCTTTGCAATAGAATAGACCGAAATACGGGCGGAATAGTCATTGCCGCAAAGAACGCAGCCGCCCTTCGTATTATGAACGAAAAGATCAAAAATCGCGAGATGAAGAAGAAATATCTTGCGGCAGTTCACGGAACCTTTGATAAAAAAAGTGGCGAGCTTACGGGATTTCTCGTAAAGGATCAGAAAACGAATACGGTCAAGGTCTTTAAGGATAAGCCGAGATCGTCAGACGCGAAAAACATAATCACAAGATATAGAGTCATCGCCGAAAAGAAGGGACTTTCTCTTTTAGAGGTCGATCTCGTTACGGGAAGAACACATCAGATAAGAGCGCACATGGCGTCGATCGGACACCCGCTTCTCGGAGACGGAAAGTACGGCGTAAACCGCGACGATAAAAAGATAGGATATAAATATCAGGCGCTCTATTCGTATAGCCTTGAGTTTCTCTTCAAGGGCGATTCGGGCGAGCTTTCCTACCTGAATGAAAGGAAATTTGAAATAAGTGAAGATAAGATCTGGTTTTGCAGAGAATTTGATTAAAGCGTATGAAAAGCGCGCGGTAAGGACTCTTATCCTGATAGCGTCCGCCATTCTCACCGCGCTGACTCTCATATTCGAGTGGCTCTCGGTGTTTGTTTTCGTGTCGCTCGTTCCCCTTGTTCTCTCGCTTGTAAAGAGATGTGAGGACGGCAAGAAGCCGCGCTCAAGCTATAAGACCGCGTTTCTTTGGTCGATAACCTTTTACCTCATAATCTACCATTGGTTCTGGTATCTCTGGCCGATGGAATTTCTCGGAGTCGAGCGTCCGCTCGCACTCGTCATAACCCTCGTTTGCCATATCGGACTCTCTCTGCTTCAGGCTGTCGGTACGGCACTTGTCGGTCCGCTTTTCTGCGCGGCGTATAAAAAGGGAGGACTGAAATTTGCCGCAGTTATCTTCGCCTCGGCGTGGACTCTGCTCGAATATATGCAGTCGCTCACCTGGGCAGGAGTGCCGTGGGCGCGCCTCGCACTCTCGCAGACCGCCTTTCCCGCGGCTATTCAGAGCGCCTCGCTTCTCGGCTCGCTTTTCATCGGATTCATTATTGCCGCAGTGAACGGATTTGCCGCAACTGCCGTAATATTTTTAGTGCGCGAGGGGAAGAGATCAAGGACGTTTGTAAGAAGCCTTGCCTTCGCTCTTGCCATACTTTCACTCAATCTCGGATACGGATTTTTCGCACTCGGAATACATAACGAGGAGAGCGGAGAAGAGGTAAGAGTCAATATCATTCAGGCAAATATCGGCTCGGGTGATAAGTGGGAGGATAGCTCGGACACAAGCTCTCTTCGCGTCTATGAGGAGATGACTCTCAAGGCTCATTCGCAGTCAAAAGCGGACATCGTGCTATGGCCCGAGACCGTGCTTGTAAACTCGGTCAAGGAGTCCTCGTATTTCAGGGGACGCCTCTCGGCGCTCGCAAGAGAAACCGGCTCGGTAATATTCGTCGGAGCGTTCGATTCTGAAGAAAACGAGGACGGCGAGCGCGAGGAATATAACGCGATAATCGCCTTCTATCCCGACGGCGCAGTCGAGGAGTCCTCGTATAGAAAGAGACACCTCGTGCCCTTTGGCGAGTATATGCCGATGCGCGCGATAATCGAGAAGGTTCTGCCCTTTATGGCAGAGCTGAATATGCTCTCGGACGACCTCACGCCGGGCGTCTCCGCGGAGGTTGTCGAAACGGGAGTCGGCAGGGCAGGCAGACTCATCTGCTTTGATTCTATCTACGCGTCTCTTGCACGCGACAGCGTGTCGGACGGCGCCGAATTTATCCTTCTTTCGACAAACGATTCGTGGTACAGAGACAGCGCATCCGCGTATCAGCACAACTCTCACGCGATCCTTCGAGCAGTCGAAAACAGACGCTATATTGCGCGTGCGGCGAGCACGGGAATATCGTCGGTCATAACGTCCGAGGGTGAGATAAAGGACTCGCTTCCGCCCCTTGAAAGAGGCTATATCTGTACGGGAATGTATAAAAATACACAGCGTACGCTTTACTCGTACGTTGGAGATATCATAGTTGTCCCGTGTGCCGCTCTTCTCGCATTTTTCGTGATTTTTGACCTCTGTGAAAAGAGAAAAAGAGCCAAAACAGCGTGAAAAAATGCGAAAGAGTTAAGAAAAAAAGAATATCTTGAAAATATATTTTTAAAAACTTGTAACAATAGTGTTAAGTAAGTAATGCGAAATACCAATAAACGGCGCTTTTTGACCTGAAAAGTGCCGTTTATGTGCTTAAAAAGGGTAAATAAACCGCTTTTTGATAATAATAACCAAAAAGAACACCTCAAATTTGTGCGAATTGGAAAATGAAATAGTATTGACAAATCGCTACAAAGATGATAAAATATAGTAACAAAAAAATATTTTGGAGGATTCAAAATGAAAAAACGCATTTTGGCACTTATCATGTCGATGCTTCTTATCGCTTGTGCCGTTCTTTCGCTCGCTTCCTGTAAGGACGATGGCGAAGAGCAGGGCGTAGGACCCGATATCGATTGGATCGATAATCTCGGCGACCACAACCTCGGCGGAGCAACGATTAACTTTGCGGTTTCTGAAGCAGCGGAGAATGACGGATTTAACGAGCGCTCGATCGTAGCAAGCGCAGACACCGGCGACCGTGTTGACACCGCAATTTACAATCGTAATAAGAACATCGAAGCAAGATTCAACTGCAAGATCAACCTTGCATTCGTTCAGAACGACAACCTCGGTGACACCACCGTAAAGAACGTTCTTATGTCTCAGGGATCCGAGTACGATATACTCGCAGCTCGTCAGTATGACGACGTTATCCTCTGCAGCGAAGGACTTCTTCTCGACCTCTTCTCGAACGAAACCACTAAGAAGTATCTCGAAGTAACCGCCGACTGGTGGGGCACTGAGTACATTCAGGGTATGACCTACAACAAGAAGGCATACTGGCTCGCAGGCGACCTTAACCTCAGATACACCGGTGGATTCTATGCTACCTTCGTAAACGCTAAGATTTACGACAACAACTTCAAGAACAACGAAGAGTTCGGCGATCTTCACCAGCTCGTTAAGGACGGCAGATGGACCGTTGATATGATGAAGACTCTCTCCGACCTTGCTACTACCGTTACCGCTGATGATCCGAAGGCCGGAAATATCCCCAGCGGCGAGGTTATCGGTGTTGCATTCCCTGTACACGATAACACCAACGGACTTGCAGTTTCGTGCGGCGTTAAGTTCTCTACCACCAACAAGGACGGCTCTATCCGTTTCACCTTCATTAACGGAAACTCCGCTCTTTCCTCGTACTACCAGAAGTACTCCGACCTCCTTTCCACTAAGGGTTGCGTAAACTACTACGGCGCATCTGCAAACGGCGGTTACTCCGCAGCGTTTGAAGACTTCGCAGCAGATAAGGCACTCTTCGTTCCCGGTCGTGTAAACCAGGCTGAGCTTTACCTCAGAAAGATGGATAGCGGATTCTACATTATCCCCAATCCTAAGCTCAACGAGACTCAGAAGAACTACGTTTCGAGCCTCCACGATGCTATCAGCATCTACGGTATCAACCCCAGCTCCACTCAGATCGAGGCATCTGCTATCGTTCTCGAGGCAATGGCTGCTGAGTCTTACAGAAGCGTAAGACCCGAGTACTACGACGTTGCTCTTAAGAACAAGTACACCACCGATCCCGGAACTAAGGAAATGATCGAGCTCATCAGCGAGACCGCTTACTCCGACTTCGCACTTGTTTGGGGCCACACCAACTACTTCAAGAGCACCAAGGGCGGAAGCCTTGGCGGATTCCTCAGAGAAGAACTCAGAAACGGTGTTACTGACATCACCACCGACCTCAACATCGCGGGTGCTTCCTGGAAGAGCGCTATTTCTGAAATCGATAAGGCATTCCAGAAAATAGGAGCTTAAATTAAGCATAATAAAAAGACTCAACCTCGGTTGAGTCTTTTTTTGTTTTAGTTTTCCTTAAAAACGCCGGTGTGATCGAAGGCAGGGATAAAGCTTTCCTTTGCAGTACCGCGACCCTGAACGAATGCGTTTTTTATGCCGAGATCAAGCGCGTGATCTATCACCTTTTCGTATTCGTAGGTGGTAAGTCGGCGGGATAGCTCCTTGAAGGGAAAATCGTCTCTTATCGGAGTGTACTGATTCATTATGCTGATATAGATCTTGTCACCGTAACGCGAGTAGAGATGCGAGAGTATATCCTTTGATTCCTCGGTGTGCGTGGGCAAAACGAGATGTCGCACTATAACGCCCGAGGTCATTATCGAGTCACTGTTAAATTTCGGCTCGCCGGCGAGGGATACCATAAGATCTATCGCCTCGGACGCCCTTTTAAAATAGTCGGGCGCGCTTGAGAAGGCTTTGGCGGTCTCTGAGGAAAAATACTTCATATCGGGAAGAAAAACATCTACTCTTCCGCGGAGCATTTCAAGGGCTTCGAGGCTTTCGTATCCGCTTGAATTCCAAACGAAGGGAAGGGAAAGTCCGCGAGATCTTGCTCTGTCTATTGCCGAGACTACCGATGGGGTAAAATGCGACGGAGTCACGAGATTTATATTGTGCGCACCCTTTTTTTCAAGCTCAAAGAAGATCTCAACGAGTCTGTCCTCGCTGATCTCTATTCCCGAGCGTGAGAGCGCAATTTCCGAGTTCTGACAGTAGATACAGCGAAGCGCACAGCCACTGAAAAAGACGGTACCCGAGCCGCGATCTCCCGACAGACATGGCTCTTCCCAAAAATGAAGATCGGCGCGGCTTATTCTTATTTTGTCACTCTCGCCGCAGATTCCGACACCGTTTGTTCTGTCCGCGCCGCATTTTCTCGGACAGAGAACACAGTTTTCGTATAAAGAACTCAAAGCCGCAATTACCTCCTTTCGTGATAAAAACAAAGAGCCGTTTGATCAAACGGCTCTTTTCGTATGCTCCATCGGAGATTCGAACTCCGGACACCTTGATTAAAAGTCAAGTGCTCTACCATCTGAGCTAATGGGGCATAAGGCGCGTAATTAACACGCCTAATAATAGTAGCACAGAAAGTTGATTTTGTCAAGTCTTTTTTGAAAAAAAGTGAAAAATATCGGTATTATGACCGCGCCTTTTTGACAAAAAGAATCTCTTTTCCGCAGGTATAGGCGCGAACCGAGTCTCCGCTTTCGACCTTTTTAGTGAGAATAAAAAGTGATAGCGGATCTTCAACCATTCTCCGCGCGCATCTGCGTACCTCCCGCGCTCCCGATCTTGTTTCGCACGCTGACGCTACCGCCTCGCACACCTCGTCCGAATATTCAAAGACGATTTTGTTATCAAGCAGTCTTTCGCGAAGGGACGAAAGTGCTTTTTTGCTTATTTCAAGGATAGCGTCGCTGTGTAGCGCACGAAAGAGTACGATCTCGTCGGGACGGCTGAGAAATTCGGGCGAAAACACGGCTCGCAGTCTTTCCAAAACGCACTCGAGCGTCTCCCTTTCTCCGCCTATAAATCCTACTTTCCCGACTCCCGAGAGCGAGAGATCTGCGCCTACGTTTGAGGTCATTACGATTATCGTGTTGCGGAAATTTATCTTGCGCCCGTGTGCATCCCTCAGCTCGCCCTCGTCCAATATCTGAAGCAGAAGGTCGAAAACGTCTCTGTGAGCCTTTTCTATCTCGTCAAAAAGGACTATGTGATGCGGATTTCTCCTCACCCTCTCACTGAGCTGACCTGCATCATCGTAGCCGATATATCCGGGCGGCGAGCCGATAAGACGGGAAACGCTGTTTTGCTCGCAGTATTCGGACATATCGAGACGGATAAGCGCCTTCTCACTCCCGTAAAGCTCGCTCGCGAGCGCCTTTGCAAGCGAGGTCTTTCCCACGCCCGAGGGTCCGGTAAACAGAAAGGATGCGAGCGGTCTTGACGTGTCGCGCAGTCCCGTCTTGCTCCTTCGCACAGCCGATGCGACACGTTCTATCGCGTCACTTTGACCGACGATCTTCTCCTTCAGCGCACTCTCAAGATTTATAAGACGTTGGGCGTCATCATTTTTATACTCCTTTATCGGAATGCCCGTCCATTCGCTGATCGTGTCGGCAACGTCCCGCTCGCTGACACACGCCACTCCTTGCGGAGACAAAAGGGTGGCAACAGAGGTCTGCGAGGATAGCTTTTCGCCCATTGCGAGGCGTAAAACGCTCTGTCCGTCGAGCGAGGCTTCTGTCGATGCGTGCGCATTTATTTTGACTCTTGACGCGCTTTCGTCTATAAGGTCGATCGCTTTGTCGGGCAAAAAACGGTCGGTTATATAGGCGCATGAGAGCTTGACCGCACATTCTATCGCGCCGTCTGTGATCTCAACTCGGTGATGCGCCTCGTATTTCTTTTTGAGCCCCTTTAAGATGACGACACTCTCATCGGGAGTCGGCTCGCGCACCGTGACACTCTGAAATCTGCGCTCAAACGCGGCGTCCTTTTCGATGTGTCGTCTGTATTCCTCAAGCGTCGTTGCCCCTATCATTTTAACCTTTGCGCGCGCAAGAGCAGGCTTTATGATGTTTGCCGCGTCTATCGCTCCCTCTGCGTTTCCTGCGCCGATAAGAGTGTGAAGCTCGTCAATGAAAAGAATGATAGACGGATTTTTCGCCACCTCGTCAAGCAGATTTTTCATTCTTTCCTCGAAGTCGCCGCGATACTTTGCGCCTGCGAGCATCGACGGAAGATCGAGAGAATATATCTGCGCGTCACAAAGCTCGCCCGGCACCTTTCCCTCGGCGATCCTTCGCGCAAGTCCCTCGACTATCGCGGTCTTGCCGACACCGGGATCTCCGATAAGGCAGGGATTGTTCTTCGTTCTGCGCATAAGTATCCGCATTACGCGCTCGATCTCCCTTTCGCGCCCTATCAGCGGATCAAACTCGGACGATTTTGCCGCGCTGCTGATGTTTTGCGCAAATTTCTGAAGGGTGGGAAGCCTCTCCTCGCTCTTTTTCGATTTTTTTGAGACCTTTGCACTCTCTGCGCACTCTGTCGGTAGGCTGTCCCCGATCCTCTCGCTGATTTCGGATAGACGGCAGCCCTGATCCGTAAGGATCCTTTGCGCGGCAGAGCGACTTTCTTTTATAAGGCAGGAAAAGAGCGTGTCGGTACTGACCTCTCGCTCGCCTTCCTTTTCTGCCGTAACGTAGGCGTTTTCGATGATCCTTCTTGCGTTTTCGGAAACCTCTTGCACACAGTCGGCGCTCCGCTCCCCACGTCCGGTACGACGGATAATAAGATCTCTCGTTTTTTCAAAATCAGCGCCTGCGCCGATAAGTATTCTTTCGCAGCGCGACCCCTTGTCGCATAGGAAGGCGAGAAGAATATGCTCGCTCCCGATAAACGTGTGTCCAAGCTCGCGCGAGAGCGCAAGAGAAAGACCGAGTATCTTCTGTGCGCCGAGCGAAAATTTGCAGGTCATACCTTTCCTCCTTTAAATAAAAATGAGATGGAAATATCCTTTATAATATTTCCATCTCTGAGGGGAAAAAGTCACCTTATAGTAAAAAGTTTCCTTAAATATTTATTTAGTCACCCGAGTTTTTGAGAATATACTGCGAGTACGCGATGGCAAGCGCGTTCCAAAGCTCCTTCGTTATTTTTCCGTTTTCGGTAGGCGCGTTGTTTCTCGCGCCGAAATCGTAGAGAGCGTCGGCGGTGTCCTTGTCGAAAACGCCGCTCAAATTCACGTGCGAATAATCGTAAACGTGAAGCGCGCGGAGCATTATCTGAATTATATATATAAGATCGCTTTCCTCTCCCATATAAAGCTCGCCGTTGTAGAGAAGGGTATCGTACGGAGAGATCTTCTCGGGCGGAGTGTATATCTCGCGGTACCTTTCGGCGCTGAAAACGAGGCGCTCCCACGTGTTAAAATCGACCTTTCCGCTCTCCTCGATGCCCTCGATTTTCTGAAAATCGCGCACCGCCCGCTCGGTGAGTTCTCCGTATATTCCGTCGGGTGTAATAAGAGGAAGATCGTATCCTGCCTTGTAAAGCTCGCGCAGATAGGTCTGCAGCTCGATAATTACCCCACTTTTCTGACGTATATCCATTACTCGCTACCCTCCATAGAAACCGTATAACCGGGGTACTGCCCCTCGCTCTTGTCGTATCCTCTGACGATGTTTTCCCAAATATCTCCGATAGCATCCCAGGTTATCGCCGAGACGACTCTGTTTTCATCAAGCCCGAAATATCTCTGAAAGGCAAGGACTGCCTCCTGCGTCTTTGCGTCGTAAACTCCGGTCACCTCGACCTTCGGTATCTCGGGATATACCTCGGAAATAGTTTGCAGATAGGTCTGCAGAGTGACTACGCTCTCTCCCTCGCTTTGGTCTCTTATCGGAATTCCCGGATACGGACGGGGAGAGTTTTCAAACAGATTGTCGGGAAGCTCGTTTAAGATTCCTGCGTAAATATCGTAGGCGTACTCCCATGTTGCTGAGTCAACTATACCCGTTACGGGAAGAGAATATTCACTTTGGAAGGCTTTTACCGCTTCTTCCGTCTCGGGACCGTATATTCCGTCAAGCTTGATTTGAGGAATGGACTCCACGAAATATGAGATGAAGAGCATAAGATACTGCACAAGCTCAACGCCAAAGCCCGTGTCCCCGGGACCTATCGTTTCAACGAACTGCCTCTCGACCTCGGCGTAGGTAAGCCCCTCCGAAATTATCGAATTCAGCTGCTTTACTCCGTTGAAAATGAGCAGTATTCTGTACCATGTCGCTTTTCCCACGATTCCGTCAACAGTCAGATTGAAAACCCTTTGAAACTCACGCACCGCGCGGTCGGTCTCCTCTCCGAAAATGCCGTCAACAGGGTATATTTTGGGTATTGCGGGATAGTTCTGCGATACTCGGTTTATCCGAAGCTGTACTGTGCGTACGTCGTTTCCTATGCTCCCGAGCGCAAGCGGAATTTCGGGCGCGCTCTCGAGCGTCGGCTGAACGGGAACGTCTGTCACGATATCAATATCATCTCCGTAATAATAAGTCAGTATGTCGTACGCAAAGCGCCCCTGATTTGCAAGATCGACGCTCCCCCACTGCGAAAGTCCGTCGCAGGTGGTGGTTGTTCCGTTGCAGTATGAGGCAAAGAGAGGCTCAACAAAGCCTCGGCGGTTCACGTAGCTGTCAAATATCTGATCGACTATCTTTGAAACGTTGTCGAAAATATCGCGTCCGTTTTTAAAGGTCTGATCGTAGGCGGGCAGGGAGGTGATGTCAAAATCGTATCCCTGCGAGCGGTAAAATTCGGTATAGACGCGGTTTAGAGCAAACGAGATCTGCGCGTAGATGTTGGCGCGAAGAGAGGCTTCGGGCCAGGTCGGGTATATTTCGCCCGACGCAACGTTCTTGATGTAATCGACAAACGGTACCTTCACATTCTGCGCCTTTGCGGAGGGCGCGCCGAGATGAACGGTAATAAATTCGGGAATTACGGGAAGAAACGAGGGAGAGTTCATATCGCGCCTCCTTCCTCTGTGTCGGGCGCTGACACGTTGCTCGGCGCATTTCCGACGTAAGGGATCAGCTGTACGGGTTGAATCGTTGTGATGCCTGCAAATATCGGTACCTCGGCAAATATCTGTGTCAGAAAGCCCTGCTTGTCGATCTCAATGCTGATCGTTGCAAAGGGCTGCTCGGGTGGGAAGGGAAAAAGCGACTCCTCTCTGTCGGGTGTGTCCACCTCGATAGGGGAGGTCGATCCGCTGCTGTCTGTAAGGCGTACGCCGATTACTCTGAAGGTGCCGTTTTCGTATCCGCTGACAGTTACGGTCGCGCCCGCTATCGGCAGAGCCTCACCTCTTGTACGCACTTCGGTTACTACGTATCCTTTTTCCATGATTTAACCTTTCCTTTCGTACTGTTTTTCTTCTGTGATTATCTTATGTGAAAGGTAAAAAAAGGTTAAAAAGTATTGAAAAAAATAAACGGGCGTGGTATAATATAATAAATAACCTGAAAACTGTGGCATTTTGTAAAAAAACAGATCCGAAGCTTTCGCTTCGGATCCGAAAAGAATTTTCTTTTGTTTTTACTTATGCAAGCTCTGCAAAGTACTTGATGGTTCTAACCATCTGGCTGGTGTAGGAGTTCTCGTTGTCGTACCAAGCAACTACCTGAACCTGATAGGTCTCGTCGTCGATCTTAGCAACCATGGTCTGAGTTGCGTCGAAGATCGAGCCGTAGGAGCTTCCGATAACGTCGGACGAAACGATCTCATCGGTGTTGTAGCCGAACGATGTGGAGGACTGAGCCTTCATTGCAGCGTTGATGCCTTCAACAGTGATGTCGTTACCCTTAACAACTGCTACGAGGATCGTGGTAGATCCGGTGCAGGTGGGAACTCTCTGAGCGGAGCCGATAAGCTTGCCGTTGAGCTCGGGGATAACGAGACCGATTGCCTTAGCAGCTCCGGTGGAGTTAGGAACGATGTTCTGTGCGCCTGCACGAGCACGGCGGAGATCGCCCTTTCTGTGAGGACCGTCAAGGATCATCTGGTCTCCGGTGTAAGCATGAACGGTGGTCATGATACCCGACTGAATGGGAGCGTAGTCGTTGAGAGCCTTAGCCATAGGAGCGAGGCAGTTGGTGGTGCAAGATGCAGCCGAGATGATCTTGTCATCAGCGGTGAGGGTGTCGTTGTTAACACCGAAAACGATAGTCTTAAGATCCTTTCCTGCGGGAGCGGAAATAACTACCTTCTTTGCACCTGCGTTGATGTGAGCCATCGACTTCTCGGTGGAGCAGTAGAAACCTGTGCACTCGAGAACAACGTCAACGTCAAGAGCACCCCAAGGGCAGTTAGCAGCGTCTTTCTCTGCATAGATCTTGATGGTCTTGCCGTCAACAGTGATGCTGTCATCGGTAGCAGATACGGTATCAGCGAGAGCGTACTTGCCCTGAGCGGTATCGTACTTGAGAAGATGAGCGAGCATCTTGGGGCTGGTAAGGTCGTTGATTGCAACGATCTCATAGCCTTCCGCACCAAACATCTGGCGGAAAGCGAGGCGGCCTATACGGCCGAAGCCATTAATGGCAACTTTTACGGACATTGGAAAATACCTCCTGAATTTTTAAATTACGGGTATATTTTACTCCAAAATTTCAAAATATTCAAGTAGTTTTTCAAAACTTTTTAAAATTTGTTAGTTTTTTGTCAAATACCACTAAATATAGGGCCATAATATGCAACATTATGCCAAAATAACGAATACGAAAGGACAAAATATGAACTATACCGACTATATTTCGTCTCCCGACGAGCTCGACACCCCGATAATGATATGTAACAGCTCTGGACTCGTCGTTTACAAAAACGCATCTGCGATCAAAAACGTGCGCCTTCCGAGGAGAAACACGCACGTTCAGTTTCATCTTGACCGCGGCGACATTTCGGAGTACGAGAATATTCCGTCGAGAAAAAAGCCGAGCGTTATATGCGTTGATACGGGAGACAGAAGGGCAAACGCCTTCGTTATGCCGTATAAGAGAGCGTCCGAGAACTGCTCGCTCTGGGTATTCTTCTCCTTCTTGCAGATAAACGCACTCAGCCGCGTTTTCGTGGACTACGAAAGAGACCTCTGCGACGTCGGATACGAGATATGCGACATTATTCGCTGTCTTGACGAAAAGACCTTCACCCTTGACGAGAAGGCTCACGCGGACGCAGACCTCAGAATAGAGCGCAGACTCGAGAGAATCCTTGAATATATGTTTTCAGGCGGCGGACTCAGAAAGAATAGCGCCGCGACCTTTGAAAGTACTGTAAATCTTCTTCGTGAGGTGAGTGAGCGAAGCTTCGATAAGCTCGGATATGACGTCAGATTTTCGGGCAGCTGCGAGAAAAGAATTCCCCGTATGCTTGACATGAGAGGCTTTATCGTGCTATACTTGTACGCGACGGTGTTTGCCTGTAAGCTCTCGCGTGACAGAAGGGTAGAGATAAGCGTTTCGGAGAAGGATGACGACCTTTATCTGAAGGTAGAATTCTCGCTCGGATATCCGCAGTTTACAGTGAAAAGCTCGAAGGACGTTTTCGACCTCGTCGGTCTTGCGCCCAAGTTTGCACTCGAGCTGCTTATCATATCCCGTCTCTGCAAAAATCACGGATACGACTGTCTGTGCAGCGTGAGCGAGGATAGCCACAATAACGTTATAATGGAGTTCACAGTACCCGAGTGTGTACCTGCCGCAGTGCGCGCACCGTACGACAGCGCAACCGAGGATATGCTCCTTGCAAGAGATATTCAGGCGGCAATATACTATATGTTTGTTGACGGCTCGGAGGACAACGATTAAAAGAGGGCTTTAAAATGAGTAAAATGAAAAAGTTTTTAAGTGACAACTACACGATGCTCTGCGATTTTTACGAGCTTACTATGGGAAGCGGATATTTCCAGAGCAAAAATGCAAATAAGATCCTTTATTTCGATCTTTATTTCCGCGCAGTTCCCGACGGAGGCGGCTTCGCTATCACCGCAGGACTCGATCAGGTAATAGACTATATCGAAAACCTCCATTTCGACGAGGACGATATTGCATATCTCCGCAGTAAGGGTAAATTCCCCGAGGAGTTTTTAAGCTATCTTGCAAACTTCAAGTTTACGGGCGATATTTACGCAGTTCCCGAGGGAACGCCCGTGTTCCCGAACGAGCCGATAATTACGGTCAGAGCGCCCGCTATTGAGGCTCAGTTTATCGAGACCTTCCTGCTTCTCACCGTCAATCATCAGTCGCTTATTGCAACCAAATCGAGCAGAATAGTCAGAGCGGCGCAGGGACGTCCGGTCTCCGAATTCGGCTCGCGCCGTGCGCAGGGTACTGCGGCGGCAATATACGGTGCAAGAGCGTCCTATATCGCAGGATGTGCAGGAAGCGCATGTACGATAGCAGATCAGCTTTTCGGCGTACCTGCGGGCGGAACTATGGCTCATTCGTGGATACAGTTCTTCGATAGCGAGCTTGAAGCATTTGACACATACTGCAAGATCTACCCCGAAAATCCCACCCTTCTCGTTGATACCTATAACGTTTTAAAATCGGGAATTCCCAACGCTATCGCGGCGTTCAAAAAGCACGGCATCACCAAATGCGCGGTGCGTCTCGACTCGGGAGATATTACCTATCTCACCAAGAAGATAAGAAAGATGCTCGACGAGGCGGGAATGACCGAGTGTAAGATAGTCGTTTCCAACTCTCTTGACGAGTATATTATCCGCGATCTTCTCCATCAGGGCGCAATTATCGACTCTTTTGGCGTAGGAGAAAGGCTTGTAACCTCGAAGAGCGAGCCCGTGTTCGGTGGAGTTTATAAGCTCGTTGCGGTCGAAGAGAAGGACGGAAGTATAGTACCGAAGATCAAGATAAGCGAAAACGCGCAGAAGATAACGAACCCGCACTTCAAGAAGGTTTACAGACTTTACGACAGAGAG
>JAZSKY010000014.1:0-18392 GCA_045535095.1 Eubacteriales bacterium
GGCAAGTGCGCCGCTTCCCCTCCCTTCCTTAATTGCTCTTTGCGAGACTTTCTGTCAACACAGAAAGTCGGAAAAATAATGCACAATAGCGTTTTCGTGTGTTTGCACAGACCCATTCGTGCAACAGAGTTCACCTCATCTCCCCTTCGGGGAGCTTCTCCATCAAGGAGAAGCCTTAGGGCGGGCGAACACAGTTCGCCCCTACGGTGATTAAAGCCGTTTGGCCGGGAAAAATAATTGATTCACGTTGTACGGCTTCCCTGTGACACAAGATCTCTTATCGCATATATCAGTCGGTCTGCGTCCTCTCTTTGAGAAAGCGGTCCGAAGCTTGCTCGCACACCGCCGCCACTTTGATACGATCCTACTCTGCGGTGCGCAAGGGGCGCGCAGTGAAGTCCGCTTCGCGTACAGATTCCCCGTTTATCGAGATACTGCGAGACGTCTGCGTGAGAAAATCCTTCGATATTAAACAAAAGAATCCCCGAGTCTCTCTCGCTCGGCAGATATATTTTAACGCGTGGGGTGTGAAAGAGTCCTTCAAGTGCAAGTGTACGCAGGGCGCTCTCGTGACGGCCTATCTCGGCGCTTCCCCTCTCTATGACGTATTTCATTCCCTCGCAAAGACCTGCTATTGCAGGCGTTGGGAGCGTGCCTGCCTCCATTCTGTGCGGAAGGACGGTCGGCATTTCCTTTTCCGAGGTACTCGCGCCGCTTCCGCCGAAATAAAAGGGCTCTATATCGGTGTCTCGCGCGTTATCGCCAAAGACGAGCAGTCCCACGCCCTGCGGACCGCAAAGTCCCTTATGTCCGGGTGCGCAGATCGCCCACGCGTGGCATTTTTTCACGTCTATTTCGGTATTTCCTGCCGACTGCGACGCGTCAACGATAAATTTTATTCCCCTTTCGCGGCAAAGCGATCCGATCTCGTTCACAGGTAGCGTTATCGGCGAAATATTCGACTTATGGCAGGCGACGACGAGGACGGTATCCCTTCGCATTCTTGAGGCGAGATTTCGCACCACGTCCTCGCTTTTGCCGATGCTCGGATATATTTCAAGATCTATCCTCCCCTCAAGCGCAAGGTGAGAAAGGGGACGGTAAACCGAGTTATGCTCTATATCTGATATAAGGACGTGTCCGCCCCTTCTTGCCGCCGAAAATATCGCCATATTGAGTGCCTCGGTGGCGTTATGGGTAAAAACGACGTTTTCAGGCCTCGAGAGACCGAATATCTGTGCGGCAAGCTCTCTTGCCTCGCCCACCTTCTCGGCGGCGCGTCTTGACATCGCGTGCGAGCCGCGTCCCGGATTTCCTCCGTATTCACTGACCGACCTCGCCATTTCCTCGGCGACCTCGCGCGGCTTCGGGAATGAGGTTGCGGCGTTATCGAGGTATATAGTTCCCCATTTTTCAAGGGTTTGCGTACTTTTTTCGCTTTGAGGGATATTGTAGCGGTAATTTGAACTTCTTTTCATATCTAAACATCCTCCCTTTCGGTAATTATTCTCTTATATTTTATGCGCAAGGGATCGCCTTGGACACTGCGAAAAAGAGGTCACTATCCTCGGCGCAAATGCGGTGAACAAATCGTATCCGACCTTTTTCGAGGAGTTTAAGATTAAAATAGAGCAAAAATCCACCCTTTCGGGTGGATTTTTGTGTGTGGATACTAGAAAATCTAAATTTTACTTTCAATTTCCTTGGCATACCCCAAAGCCTGCTGCGCCTCTACATCATATCCGTTTTTTCGATGGATATCCGCAATTTCCAAATAGACCTGATATGCTTCTTTGAATCTTTCAAGTTTTCGATAACACCAAGCTATCTGATACTTTTCATCGCAAAAAGGTGTTCCGATTTTTCCCGATCTTTCAAAACATTCAATAGCCTTTTCATATTTTTCCATACTGAAATAAACAAGTCCTTCAAGTAAATACAGTTCCCAATTGTCAGGATATTTTTGTAAAGCATCAGTGCAAACAGAAAGTGCCTTTTCATACTGCTTTGCCAAATCGTATGCTTCTATAAGTAGGCACCATTCTCTCTCGTCAAGTTTTCCACCCGACTTATCCATATTACGCTGACGCTCTTTTAAAACCTCTTCGCCCTTTCCAAGATAAAAGAGCATGCACTGTTTCATTGTTGCCGCTCGTCTGTACGGTAACGAATTTTTATCCGTTTCATCAGACAAAACCTTGTCAAACCATTTGAGTGCCTCTTCTTTACAATCATACATCATCTTCAAATGGAGCCAGCCGTAGTTCCACTTGTCGTGCATCGACAATTCTCCCGATCTCATCAGCTTTTGATATTCAAGACGGCATCTTAAAAAATCCTCGGGGTCTTCGCTTATTTCATAGAGCGCAGATAACCTTTGTGCATAATTTTCGTAAGCGACCGACTGTTTTTTAAAAAGATCATCTACAATAACACCATAAAGCTTTGCAATTTCGGGAAGCAGCAGTACGTCCGGCAGGGTAGTTCCGCATTCCCACCTTGATACGCTTTGAGATGTTACACAAAGCTTTTCGGCAACTTCCTCCTGCGTGTATTTTTTTGCCAATCTAAACTTTTTCATATTTTCAGAAAACACGGTTGAATTCATATAAAGCCTCCTTTTTGTTTTTTGTAAGCTTACGGCTATATTATAGCAACAATAAAGAAAAATAACAACATCTCATTTTATGATTAAACTCTCGTTTTTTGCACGGTAAAATCAAGAAAAAACGACGGGTCACAAGTATAATTTGAAAATATCCAATAATTTCAAATCGTGACACATGGGGTAAATACTCGTCCGCTTGACATATTTGCGCCGAGGTGGTATAATTTTCATATCATCTGCGAAAGGAAGAAAACACCGTGATCAAAGACTTTTCAGCGCGTGACAAGGAAAGGCTCGCCACGCTTGAGACAACTCGTCGCCGCAGCTTCAGACTGCTCGATCTTTACAGCAATTTTCTGAATTTAGAGCCTGATTTCATCAAAAAAGAGCTTATCGACGAGCTTGTCGAGGATTGCGGAGTTTCTGTGCTTGAAGCGTACACCGCCGTCCTTGCCGCCGCGTTTGACATTGATTCGGACGAGCGCGACGAGGATCTCATCTTCGAAAACGAATTTTTGAAAAAGTCTGTTGAGATGCTCGACCCCACGGAATATAAAAACTCTTCCTACCTCAAAAAGATAAAATTCCCGAACGTAAAGCGCGCAAGCTGGGAAATGAAAAACAGCTCATACGCGCCCTTTGAAGCCTTCGTCTGCCGCGAAATAACGGTTGAAGAGGGTGTAAAAGAGCTTCCGCACATCGGATTTTTCACCGAAAGATTTGATTTCCCTGCCGTTTTTGAAAACGGAAGAGAGTGGATGACGGTCACGCCAAATGAGATCGAAACGATGAAAAAGCCGATCGCCCACGCAAGCGGAAGAGTTATCACTCTCGGTCTCGGTCTCGGATATTTCGCACATCAGGCAAGCGAAAAGGACGACGTTGTCTCGGTGACGGTCATCGAGCGTGACGAGAGCGCGATCTCGCTTTTTAAGGAGTTTATTCTGCCTCAATTTGAGCATAAAGAAAAGATCGAGATAATCCGCGCGGACGCGCTCGACTATCTCGAAAGGAACGATCCCGAGGACTCTTTCGACTTTATGTTTGCCGATCTCTGGCACGATTCGTCCGACGGACTTTCGCTCTATATCAAACTGAAAAGCATTGAGAAAAAACAAAAAAGAGAGGGAAAATCCTCTCTTGTGCGTGAATATTGGATAGAAAATTCGATTCTCTCCCGTCTGCGCTGGCTGATATATTCAGAGGTCGGTAAGGACAAGGCAGGTCTGCCCGTAAACTCGTACGACGAGCTTACACAGCTGCTTTCAAACGAGTCGCTCGCCGAAATTGCGGGAGATATAAAGAATATCTCACTGTAAAATATCGTCGGGATATGCTATCGAAAACAGATATTTCAGTCTCTCGTGCTCGCCCGCGAGCCAGAGATGTCCGAAGAGCGCTTCAAAGCCGGTCGCGCGTCTGTACTGCGCCGCCGATGCACTTTTAGGCACGCTTGCACTATGCTGATTTCTGCCGCGCTTATATATTTCGGTCTCCTTTTCGGTAAGCTCGGGGAGAAGCCTCTCGATAGCGTCCGACTGCGCTACCGCGGTGACGAAATGGAGTGCCGCTTTATTAAGATTACCCGCGCCGCGCACGCCGTTTTCAACGAGGCGCTGTCTTGTGAGAATCTCGGTAACCGCGTCTCCAAGGTATGCAAGCTCGCACGAGCTTATTTCTCCGTGTACAGTATTTTCACTCATTCTGAAATCTCTTTTCATAGTTAATATAGTGATTATATCGCGAAAATGCGCTTTTGTCAACTGCCGGGCGCATTTTTGCGTTTTTTTCTTTGGTTTCTCACTTGAAATATATAAAAAACTGTGATATACTTAAATAAATACTTGATTTTCAAGCGAGGAAATTAAAATGAAGGTAGAACTTCTTGCATACACTCCCGATGCCGACAAGCTCGTCTCGGCGGCGGCAAAGCTTTGCTACGCGCGTAGCGACATCGATACACTTATGGACAATCTCACACCCGACAAGGTTGCCGAATTCCTCGACACCCTGACCAAGCTCGGTCACGAAAGTCCTGTTGAGCACGCATCATTCACCTTCGGCATTGAGGGCGTTTCGCGTACCCTTCTTGCGCAGATAACAAGACACCGCATCGCATCATTCTCCGTACAGAGTCAGAGATACGTTGAAAAGAGCGGATTTGAATACATCACTCCTCCCGAAATCGCGGCAATTCCCGAGGCAAAGGAGATCTTTGAAGAGGAAATGAGACGCGATGCAGAGGCGTACTCGCGACTCCGCGACCTGCTCGTCAAAAAGCACACCGAGACCTTTATCGCCGAGGGTATGAGCGAAAAGGACGCTGCACGCGCGGCAGGTAAAAAGGCAAACGAGGACGCAAGATTCGTGCTTCCCAACGCCTGCGACACGAGAATCATTATGACGATGAACACCCGCTCGCTCTACAATTTCTTCGAGCTTCGCTGTTGCACCCGCGCACAGTGGGAGATAAGAGACCTCGCTATCGAGATGCTCCGACTTGTAAAGGGTGTTGCTCCCCTTCTCTTCTCGGCGGCAGGACCTGCCTGCGTCAAGGGTAAATGCTCGGAAGGGCCGATGTCCTGCGGCAGAGCGCTTGAAATGAGAGAATTTTTCAAGGGAATGTGATCCCGAGACAACTTTTTAAAAAAACTTCCCCTCTCTTTCAAAAGCTTTACTTAAAAAGCTCACGTAAGTATTCAGAAAGGTTTGAAAAAATATGTTCAACGGAAAAATGAAGGCTGTGACCTTCAGCTATGACGACGCTCCCTTTCAGGACAGACGTCTTGTTGAGATCTTCAACAAATACGGACTCAAATGCACCTTTAACGTAAACACAGGTCTTTTCGGTCAGGGACACAGAACTATTATGCCCGAGGAGATGCCGAGTCTCTATAAGGGTCACGAAATCGCAGTCCACACGGTGACGCACCCGCATCTTGAGAAAATGGAAAACGATGACGAGATCGTTTGTGAGATCGAAAATGACAGACGCCGTCTTGAAGAGATAATGGGCTACAAGGTCGTCGGAATGGCGTACCCCTTCGGCACGTACAACGACAAGGTTGTCGATCTTATTGCAAACAAGACCGAGATAAAGTACAGCCGTACCGTCAAGGCTACCATGAACTTCGAGCCGCAGACCGATCTTATCCGCTTCAACCCGACCTGCCACCACAAGGTCGATAATCTCTTCGAGCTCGCACAGAAATTTATTGATATGAAGCCCGAAAGTCCGCAGATCTTCTATATCTGGGGTCACAGCTACGAATTTGATCGCGAGGACGGTCAGTGGGAGAGAATGGAAGAATTCTGCCGTCTGATCAGCGGTCACGACGATATTTTCTACGGCACGAACGCCGAAATTTTACTGAAATAACATAGCAAAGGAGAAAATTATTATGCGTAAAAGACCAACTATCGCGCTTATGTACGATTTTGACAAGACTCTTTGCGATCAGGATATGCAGAACTACTCTCTTATCCCCGACCTCGGAATGACCAGCTCCGAATTCTGGGGCGAGGTTGAAAAGTTCAGAATGGAAAACTATATGGAGGGCATTCTCGGATATATGTACTATACGATGATGAAATGCCGCGAGAAGAATATCCCCTTCACCAAAGAATATCTCCTTTCCACAGGAAAGGACATAAAGTTCTTCAAGGGTGTTCTCAACTGGTTCGAGAGAATCAATCAGTTCGGCGAGTCGCTCGGCGTAAACATCGAGCATCACGTTATCTCGAGCGGATTCAAGGACACTATTGAGGGCTCTGCCATCAAGGACAAGTTCAAGAACATCTTCGCTTGTCAGTATTACTACGACGAAAACGGCGAGGCTGTATGGCCCAAGATCGCTATAAACTACACGCAGAAAATTCAGTACGTATTCCGTATCTCGAAGGGCGCTTACGACGAGACCGACAATAAAAAGGTCAACGACAAGATGAAAGATCGAGTTGTGCCTTACGACAATATGATCTACTTCGGAGACGGAATCACCGATATCCCCTGTATGACATTTATCAAGAAGCAGGGCGGTATCTCGATAGCCGTTTACCCCAAGGGACAGAAAAACAAGGTTACAGGCCTTCTTCTTGACGACAGAGTAAACTACATCTGCCCTGCCGATTATCAGGAAGGCAGCGAGCTTGATTCGCTTATAAAGTGCATCATTCAGGAAATGAAGATCTCGCACACCCTTATGCTCAAGCAGCGTCAGCAGAGACACAGAGAATCAAAGCAGAAATAAAATTATCCCCGACGGAGAAATCTGTCGGGGATTTATTTCATATTTTATCAAAGTCAAAAAACAAGTCCGATAATCAGAAGATGGAGCGGATAGTAAATATAGAACACCCACTTCATAGCCTTGTTTACGAGCGGATTTTTGCCCCTCTCGCCGTTATAAGCGGCAAGAAGAGGTATTGCAAGCACTACCGCCATTTGGATCAGAGCGTACGTCTTATCGAGCGCGAGGAAATAAACGAGGGCGTACAGAACGGTGTAAAAGATCATAAGCAGCATCTGCGCCTTGAAATTGCCTCTGTTCGTTCCGAACGACAAAACGCAAAGAGCGGCAATGCAGCTCCAGTCACTCGGGAAGCTGACAAGGCAGATAAGGATAACAAGAATTATCTTCAGTCCGCTTTTTATTTTTTCACTGTTTGCCACTCGGAGCATTACAAGTCCCCACGCGAGAGACCACATCACGCTCGTCTGGTCAAGCACGCTCCCATAGTAAAACGGAATAAGCGATCGCATATCAACGAAATTCACAGACGAAAGCATATAAGGGACGTGCGAGATGAGTGCAAACACGAAAAGACGGGCGGTGTATTTGTTAATGTTCCTTGTGTGATAAAATCCCTCTGCCACAAAATAGCACATAATGGGACAGGTGATGCGTCCGATAATATGCAGAAGAACGGGTAGAAGATCCTTCTGATAGGAGGGATAAAGCGCCCACGCAATATGATCTGCCGTCATAGCTATAATTGCAATGATTTTTATTTGATTGGAACTTAAAGTCGCCTTCATATTCAGACTCCGTAAATTCTTTTATTTCCAGGTGCTTTCATTATAACACAAATAGTTCAAAAAAACAATATTTTCGGCAAAGATAAAAAAACAGACCTCTTTCGAGGTCTGTTTTATTTTTAATTAGTGGTAATACTCAACGAGTACGCCAAGCTCACCCATATAGAGGCTCATCGTATCGCCGACAAAGAATTCAGAAGCAACTACGCCCTGCGTTAAAGGATCAAAAATTCCTATCTGAGGAACGTAAGCTCCAATAGCGGTGCTTGCTGCCTGGAATACGGGTACGTCCTGACCGCCGGACTGCACCTTAAGTCCTGCCGCAACCGCGCTGACCGTAGGATCGCTCATATTGAGTCCTCCCTTGCCCTCGAGAGTCATCTTACCGCGAGGTCCACGGTTTGCAAAGATAAGGTTTGCAGATGCAATATTCGTCATACCGGGGTTAGAGGTCGAGGTAATTCCTGCGGTAGTCTGATACATCTGAGCCATCTGCGAAATAGGCTCGTTCATTGCAAGTATCTGAAGTGCAAGAGGTGCAACGTTGTTTGCTGAGAACCATACCTCCTCACCCGTTACATACGAGGAAAGCTTCGATGCCGCGTCAACCTTGACGTCAACTCCGCAAAGCGAGTTACAAGCCTTTTCAAGACCCGCGTAGTCTGCAATAACTACGGGACCGCCGCACTTGGTAAGCTCGGAGTTCGTAATGTTAACGGTAATAGGATAGTAGTTTGCTACCGGAGCCTCGCCCGAAGTTCCGAGGAAGGATTCCTGATAACGGTTGGTACTCCAGAGATAGAGGTGACCCTGCCATGCATTATAGAAAATGCAGCTTTCAAGGTTGATTCTCTGCTGGTCTGCGTGAGCAACGATACCGAGCATATAGGCCTCAACACGAACGTTGGTCATAGTGGTTTCGCTCATACACGTCTTGAACGCGATAAGTCCGCGAATGTGTCTGGATGCATCAACTACGTTGTTGCTGTTCGGGTCATCGCCCTTTACGAAGAGGTTGTTGACAGAATACTTATACTGCGAGAAATCAAAGGACGTGCCTGCGTTATTTATAGCAGCATCTGTAATATCAAATCTGAAGAGTTCGGACGATGAATATTCATCCTCGTTATCACCATTACCCTTTTCACAAACGTCGGGAAGGTTATACGAATAGAGTCCGAAATAGTTTCCGTGAATATCAAAGGTCTTGTTCGTTTCATCGAGATTGTGATGATATACGCTCATGAAGTCGTAGAAGCCGCTATCAGCCTCTCCCTTCGAGTTGGTGTAGTTGTAGAAATAATCCGAGGGGAGATCGTCCTTAGTTATAGTAATGTCGCTATGGAATACTATACCTGCAAGGTTTGCGGGACGCTTGATGTTGTTGTTTGCAAGGAAATCGTTGCAAAGCTCAAGCTGATTCTTGGTGCCCTGACCAAAGTTCTGAATCTCTTTACCGGTATTGTTAGTGAGGAGATTGAGTTCCTTTGCGCTGTAAATGTTATACGCGTTAACAACGGTGATATCAACAGATCTGGTGTAGTTTGCGATATTGCTATCATCTATATTATAGCGAGGACGTGTCTCGATACGGAATTTATTGCCAACTGCCGCGTCGGTGAAGTCGAAGGTGTTTTCAACGTTGTTAACGCTTACCATATCGGTAAGAGCCTTGCCCGTAAGAAGGGTTTCGCCCGAATCTGTAACGAGATAAACGTTCGAAATACCGATATAGCTTGTTACATTGTCGCCGGGCTTATTGTTTGCGGTATCCCAAGTATAAAGGGTGAGAGCGAATTTGAAGGGGTTATCGTCTCCGACGATATAGCGTGCGTTTGCGTTCTTTTCCTTGAACTTATCGGATTCTCTGTTGGAGTAGAATGCCGAAAGGCTGGCGGGAAGAGCTACGTCTGTAACCTCATAAGCAGGAGTGCTTACGGTAACACTAAGAGAGCCTTCAACGCCCTTATAGCTGACCTTGAGAGTCTGCTTGCCCTCGGTGAAGGTGTCGATAGTGCCGACTGTGAGTCCGTCTGCCGCAGAAACGGTAGTCTTGGAATCGTCGGTATAGGTAATTATCGCCTTAACCTTGGAAAGATCGAAGTTCGTTCCAACGAGAACGTTGACCTTGCCGCCGTTAACACTGCTCTGGTCGATAGTTACGCTCTTGATACCGAGAACGGTGATAGTTACCGAGTCGGTCATATCCTCAAAGGTAACCGTGATGGTCGCCTCGCCTGCTACCGAGGTATCAATAGCCGAGATAGTAAGACTCGATGCGGTGATCTGCTTTGTGGTATTATTGCTATAACTTGCAGTTACGGTGATGGTGGAAAGATCGTAGGTCGATCCGATAGTAACCTTGGGAGCATAGCTATCTACGTTGATCTTTATGCCCGTGAGTGTCGGAGGAACCGAGGATACGGGGATGCGAGCCTCAAACGTGCCGTATGCAATAACAAGCTCCTTATCACCTTCGGTTGCGGTGTCGGGCTCGGTGATTACGAGGTCATCGTTACTTAGTACAGCGCGCACGCCATTTGAGTAAATTGCATATACCTTGAGGTTTGTAAGGTCGATCTCTTCACCGATCTCAACCGTGGTATTGACAGAGTCTCCGTCAACCTCGATGCCGGTAATTCCGTGAACGGTAATGGTGATAGTATCGCTGAACTCGCCGTAGGTAACGGTGAGAGTCTTTTCTCCCGCCTCAGCGGTGTCTACTACCGAGAAGGTGAGGTTTTCTGCGTCGATAGTACCGACAGAGCCGTCCGAAAGAGCGGTCTCTACCTTGATACCGGTGGTGTCGAGTGTCTCGCCAACAATAAGAGAGGTCTTAACGGTGGAAGCCATGATCTCGATGCCGACAACATCGGGGGTTTCGTCAACTGCTACCTTATCCTTTACGGTAACGTCAACTGTGATGGAAAATCCGTTATAGGTGATGGTAAGCTTTTTCGTGCCTGCCTTCGAGGTATCAAGCTCGGAGAAGGTGAGATCGCTTGCCGTAACAGCAACTACCGAATCGTCATTGTAGGTTACGTTTGCAGTAACCTTCGAGAAATCGGGGGTGGATCCTACCTCATAGGTGTACTCAAGACCGCCGGTAATTGTAATTCCGGAAATTGCCTTATCTCCGCTACAAGCGGTGAAGAAGGTGCTAAGAATAAGCAGCATAACTGTCAAAATTGATAATTTACGTTTCATATGGTATCATTCCTTTCTTTTGTGCTTTTCGAGAAGCGAAAAGCTTTAACGTATAAGGTTTGTTAACATAGAATCGGTCGCTCTCTTTGGGGAGTGGCTGAATCATATATTATGAAAGAAGAAGTGTCGGTTTTATCTTCATCTTGCATACAGTTTAATCACGGCGGAGATGTCCGTTCCGTCCTTGGGTTTAATAGTGATCTCCAAAACTCCGCCCTCAAAGGTGACAATACCCGTTTCGGTATCGACAGTAACTCCTGTCTTCTGGGGGTCATACTGGAAATCAACCTCTTTATTCGAGGCGTTATCGGGATATACGCGGTATTTTATCTGGTACACCCAGAGTCCTGTGCTTTCGTCCTTTTTTGCACGGGCGTAATACGAGCCGTCGTTGTTTTCTTGGATGTCCTCGTTCAAAAACTCTATTCTTTCTGTGTATATTACCTCGTCAAAGGTCTTATACTGGAGTCCGAAAAAGCTTACGAGTGCTACCGAGGCAAGATAAATGACGAGAATTAGTATAACAACTGACTTTTTCATTTATTTCTCCTTGTAGTAAACTCTTATTTTTGAATTGAACAGATGAGCTCGCCAGATAAATGCACAAAGTCCGATGAGGAATATCTTTACGAAAACTGCGGTGCTGAATTTCTCTACCATGAGAAGGAATACGATTGCCGCAACGAGGAAGGATATAATGAACGCGCTTGCGGTCGCCTTCGACTCGTTGGGGTTGTTTTCGCTGTCTCCCATACTTGCGTAAAGCTCGTTCTGAGGATTCATCATATCAAGCTCTGCACAGAAAATCAGGTGAGCGATATAGATGAGGGTAATACCGAGCATAAGAAGCACGGCATTAAGTCCACCGATAGAAGAGGTGGTGTAAAGTATTACGAAGGTTGACGCAAGCGACAGAACACCGAACACCGTATTCGGCACGAGCTTTGCGTTAAGAAGCATCGAATACTTTGCAGGCTGTGTCTTTATGAGGTACGAGCTACGTCCGTCGCGCGAGAAAACGCTTGCGGCGTACGTATTTGCATTGAGAAGCACAAGGAGTATGATAAGAACGTTAAACGCCACTACCATATAGTCTCCCATATCTCTCGTTTTCATTGCGAGGAATATTTTGGTCTGAAGGAATATGAGCATCGGCACTGCGATAAGGATCGCAACGTTGAAGAAGATGCGGTTTGCACTCTTCATCGCGCCGAGAGTCTCTGCCCATACTGCCGAAATTCTGCGGGGCAGAACGTGGTTCTTGTGGGGGCGAACCTGACGCTTGAGATGCTCGAAGGGCTTGCTTGCCATCTTATAGAAAAGAGGACGAACGATAAGCAGGCTGCTTCCGAGAGTGATTGCTGAAGCACTGAGGACTGCCAGCGCTCTTATTGCGGTTGCCTTAAAGGGGAACTCTATCGCAAGAAGCGGAATTTCACCAAGCATCATAAGAGATACGTTGTGAATTATCGACATCTTGTTTGTGTAGGTCTTAAGGAATTCGCTTATCTTCCAGAAGGTCGAGCCCCAGTTACCAAGAATGTTTATATCCTCGGGAATAAGAGCTATCGCTTTGAAGAGCGAATAGGTAACAGCGCTGACGAGAAATACAAGAGTAAGCGCCTGAAGGAGCTTTCTTCTGCGGAATATAGAGCTTATATACATCGCGGGAATTGAGAGCAGAGAGCCTATTCCGACAGTCAGAAGCGATACGAGTATCATACAGAAGATAAGCCAGAAGTATGCGCCTGTCGGGTATTTTTCTGTTATAAAGAAGGCTACGAAAAGCGGCACGAGGAAGGTGAAGTTTCTGCGCATCTCGTTTACGAAGAAGATTATGAGCTTAGAAAGATACACCTGTATCGGCTTACACGGCAGGGTGAGCAGCACAGAGTTATCGTGCGCAAAATAGAGAGCCTTTGTAAGACCTGCCGTACACGAAATAATCGAAGCGGCAAACATTACAGAAAATATGAGCGACATTGCATTGATTCTGGAAAGCGCACCATTAAAAATCTGCAAATAATTTGCAACTATTAAAAGCGCAAAGCAAAGTGCGGTTACGAGCGCGAATTTCAGGAGCGCTCCCAAAATCGAGAGGAAAATCTTGAACGGACTGATACCGTCAAGCGAAAGTCGCTTGAAATTCATCTGCTCCTTGACCTGCATCTTTACAAGAATGATCAGGTTTTTCATATAAGGAGCGCCTCCTCGGCGGACATAATAGGCTTAAAGTCCTCTTTATCCGCTGCGTCTATTATTTTAAGATAGAAGTTTTCGAGATCTATTCCCTTCTCCTCGAGGTCCTTTACGCTGACAAGAGCGCGAAGCTGTCCGCCCTTGATGATCGCAATTCGGTCGCAGATCTTTTCAACTACGTCGATAATGTGCGACGAGAAGAATACGATGTTTCCTGCTACGGCGTGATCCTTCATACATTCCTTGACCTCGTGAATACTCGTCGGGTCAAGACCTGTAAGCGGCTCGTCGAGGATCCATACCTTCGGGTTATGAACGAGAGCCGCCATAATGGTGATCTTCTGCTTCATACCGTGAGAGTAGGTCTTCATCTGGTTGTCAAACGAATGAGTAAGCTGGAAGCGCTCGACGTATTTTTCAATAGTCGCATCGCGCGTTTCCTTATCAACTCTGTAAAGATCGGCGATATAGTTGATATATTCGCGGCCTGTGAGGTTTTCGTAAAGTGCGTAGTGGTCGGGAACGAATCCGAGGCGAAGCTTCGATTCGATCGCCTGACGGTCAACGTCGTATCCGCAGACCTCGATATTACCCTCGGTAATAGTCTGCATTCCGACGATACTCTTTATAATGGTAGATTTACCCGCGCCGTTCGGTCCAAGGAAGCCGAACACCTCGCCGGGGTTTACCTTAAAGGAAACGTCATGAACCGAATAGTGCTTGTTTGCATCGTATTTCTTTGAAAAATGCTTAAGCTCGATGCAAGGCTCGTCATTTCCCGAGACGGGCTCGGTGATCGGCTTGCCGCCGAGAAATTCGTTAAGTTCTTTTTTCATCATTTTGTAGCTTCGCTCTCTTTCTCGTCTGTCCTCCGCATTATCCCACGCGCGGAAAAGCAGCTCGTAAATGAATCTTATGCACACGGTGAATACGCCGACGTACACGATGAAGAAAAGTGTCTGATATACGGGGTAGAACGTAAAGGAAAGATCCTTTATATTGAATGTCACTACAAGGTCTCTCGTGCGCTCTGCCCATTCTCCGAGCTTACCAACGATAAAGTCGCTGTTAAGGAAGAAGAAGTCAACGCCTGCATCGTAGTTCGTGAACCACGCGTTTACGAAAAGCATCGAGAAGAAGTATGCCGCAAATGCGAGGACTGCCCACACCCATTCCTTAAATCCGGGACGCTTGAATATCTTGAGTGCCACGAGAAGAACGGGCATAAAGAATGCTGCGTAGTGGTTGATCCAGTAGGAAATACGCTCGGTTGCGATCGCGTTGACCATTCCGAGATCCTCTGCAAGCACCATCGCGAGTAGCGCGCCCATAACGTTGATGAAAAGACAGAAGTTGAAGAGTCGTCTCATACGGAAGATGAGGCAGAGGGGAACGAGGAACATTGCCGTATTGCAAAGGTGAAGCGGCCAATTCCACGGAATCGTAAGCTCTGCAAGAGTCCATCTGCCGAGATATACCCACATCCACGCGAGCGAGAGGAAGATCATAAGGAATCTCTTGGTCTCAACGTCTTTTTTGCGAAGAGCAAAGAAGATAAGCATGGGGAGGATTATCGAGCCGTAGAGGACGTATCTGTGCGCCTCGGTGAAATCATAGAGCTTGATAGAGGAATCGGTAAACTTAAATCCTATAAGCGCCTGCGGAACGAATGCGGGCATAATTGCAAGGATCACAAACGGAAGCGCATAGAAGAAATAGAGCCAATCGCGTCCGCTCGGGAAGATCTTATCGCTCGTGAAGAAATGATAAAGCGAGATCGAGATAACAAGTCCCGTCTGGAGAGCGAGGAGAATATATCTTATATCAAAGGAAGTAAATACGCTCTCTTCGAAAATACCCTGAAGATAGAGCCTCGAGAATGCAAGAGAGACGAGCATCATAGGACCGCTGAAGAATTTAGCAAGATTTTTCAGCGTGCAGTATTCGAAGAAGGTCGAAAGAATCGATATCAGAACCGCAGCATGCGTAAACCAGTAGATCAAAATGGAAAAAACGGTTTTTACCATGGCCTCTTTAGACTCTCCAAAGGGGGATCCTATATTAAGGCCTCGCACATCATAGATAGCGGGCTCCTCGACCATATACGCCACGAATGCTATTGCGGCAAGAGCGAGGCTCGTTCCTTTCATGAAGCTCTCAAGCTTTACTCCGCGTCGGCGAAGAAGCTCTGTGACTACCGAAAATATCGCTGCGATAAGGAGAGCAGCTACGATATAAATAGCTTGTATCATAAAGACTCCAATGGGCGCAGATAGCGCCAAATTCAATTAGTTGATTATGAAGTTTTGGTGAGAATATAGATCTCTACCTTTTAGTGATTATACTACAAAAAGCGCCAAAATGCAATAGTTCGGAGCTATAATTGTCACTTTCAACAAATTTTCAGCGCATTTTTTGTCGTATTTAAATGAACTTTCAAGAAATTTTCATATTTTCTTCATATTTTTGGAAGCTTTGCGCGCGAGGTGTGATTTTATATAAGAAAAGGAGCATTTCCCTTTTGTGTGTAATGTAAATTAAAGCTCGTCGGGAACTACTCATCCACCGCTAACGCGGTCCCCCTTCCCTCGCAAGGGAAGGCTTTTTATAACGGGAGGACGCAAGGCCCTCCCCTACGGTGGGCATGGGTTGGGTTTGTTTGTATGTTCCTAAGCCTTACCCCTATCCACAAACAAAGGCGCCCATCTGCGCCGCATCGATCAGACACGCCGCGTTGCGGCGGGCAAACCGCGACGCCGTTGGGAGCGCGTTTGCCGAAGGGGGAGGGTGTTTCCTGAAGGGAGGGGAGAGTGTTTGCGGAGCAAACCGTAGGTGCACCAAAGGTGCGGTTTTTCCCCTCCCTAACAGCCGATCTTTGCGAGACTTTCTGTCGGCGCAGAAAGTCGGAAAAACAAAAGACAATAGCGTTTTCGTGTGTTCTCACAAACTAAACCCTTGATCTCCTCATCCGTCGGCTTCGCCGCCACCTTCTCCATCAAGGAGAAGGCTTTTTCGGGCGGATATGGAATCCGTATTTACAATACAAACAAAAGCAAAATAGAAATGACCCTTGACCGCGGTTTCTTTACACCTCAGCCAAGGGTCATCTCTGTTCACTCTTGATATCTAACATCTTTTTTAGTCCTCTCTTTCCTTGCCTCTCTTAGCGCCTTTTGGCACTAAGACGAGATTCTTACCCAAATTACGTTATCCGCTAAACCGAACGTCCTTTTTCACATCTATCTTAAGCGTACACGATCTTTTCTTATTCTCTATCGCGCTTTACACCGCCGTGTCTCGTTTTGCCTACTGCGTTCGAAATCACTTTCACATCTGCGGATATTTGTATTCGGGTCAGCCTCAGCTTGCCATTGGACCGTACCTCCTATCTCTTTCTTCACTTGTATTATATCACAGCTTTTCGCCTTTTTCAATAGGTAATTTGTACAAATGTTACAATTATTTTTTGTATATTAAGGAGAATTTGTGTATTATGCTACCGCTTTGTATTGACAAAGCCCAAAAAGTGTGATATAATAAATATGTTGTTTTGCTGAATCGAGGTCACGTTATGAAATATCTGATTTTTCTTGATATAGACGAAACGGTAATGTCTCGCGGAGAGATACATCCGCGCACTATCGAGGGTGTCCGTCGCGCCAAGGAGGCAGGACACGAGGTGTACATCAACACGGGCAGAACTCGCAGCATAATACCGCAGATCCTTCTCGACGAGCTGCGTCCGAGCGGATTCGTCTGCGGAATCGGAAGTCACGTCATTATAAACGGCAAAACCGAGTTTTCACGCACCTTTGACCGCACGCTCGCCCGTCGCGTAATGAATTTCTGCATCGAAAAAGGGATAAAGACGATAATCGAGGGCGAAAACGTGACGGTTTCCGTTCTCGGAACGACGCGTCACACAACCGGAGAGCTTGAGGTCTTTTCGTTTGACGATATGATGGAACGCTTCCCTGACATCGCGATCGGGAAATTTACCGTACTGCGCCCCATCGAGCCGTCCGAGATTTTAGAGCTTGGCGAAGGGGTCTCGGTCATAAACCACCCGACGTATTCGGAGGTCGGTCTTGCAGGCTGCTCGAAATCGAGCGGAATGGAGATCGTTCGCGAAAAGCTCGGTATCGATCGCGACCACGTTATCGCAATGGGCGACAGCGCAAACGATCTTGATATGCTGAATACGGCAGGAATTGCGGTCGCTATGGGAAATTCGCTTGACGTAGTCAAGGAGATCGCCGATTTCGTATCTATCCCCTGCGACGAGGGCGGAGTTGGGTACGCTATTGAAAAATTGATATTTAAGGAATAAAAAACCGCCAAAAGGCGGTTTTTTATTTCATTTAATTGAATATTCCCTCTCTGATCCTTACTGCCGTATCGTACGCCTTCTTTAAATAGTCGTATTTCGACATTTTATCGGCGTAGTGATCGTAGTTAAGCTCAAGAGTCACGTTGCCCTTGTAGGAGCTGTTTCTGATATCCTTCACTACCCTGTCAAAGCCGATCTCGCCGTCATACGGGATAAGGTGGAGATCGTCCTTATTATCGTTGTCGTGGAGGTGTGTGCAGATGAGTCTGTCCCCGAGTCTGTCGAGAAGGTGCATACCTCTCGTGCTGACAATGCACGCCTCGTGTCCGCTATCGTAGCAGTACCCGACGTTGCTATCCTGAAAGGCGTCGAGCGTGGCATAAAGAAATTCGGGAATGCCGATATTTTCAAAGGCGATCTTTATTCCTCTCGCCTTTGCGTACTTGACGAGCTTGTCAAAGCGCGAAATTCCAAGCTCCAAGCTGGGTTTTTCGGCAGGTCTCGGCTGAACGTGAACGACGAGCGTATCTATTCCGAGCGCGTAACAGTTGTCGGTGTTCTGCTTCATAAGGTCAATGAAATCGTCGCCGTCCTTGCCGTACGTCCAGACGGTATTACTGCCCGGAATGACCGAATGAGAGGTCTCGTAGTCGAGGCCGAGCTTTTCGCCCATGTTTTTATAGTATCTCATTTTTTCAAGATCGGCAGCGTACTCCCAGTTGGAGAAAAAGCCGTCGAATCCGACCTCTTTTGCAAGAGGAAGCAGTTCGTCGTAGGTCATTCCGCTAAAAACCTCTACGTAAAGTCCCATTTTCGCCTCCGAAACAGAAGAATTTAACTAATTATAGCATTTTTTCAGCCAAATGTCAAGAAAAAAAGAGCAAACGCAGAAGCGTTTGCTCTTTTGATTTTAGGTTTTAAGCGAAGATGAGAGCGCCGTTTTCGTCGGTGTTATACCAGCCCGAGCCGCGATTGAACGCAGCCTTGATGATCTCGTTATCGTCGCTATG
>JAZSKY010000020.1:0-51373 GCA_045535095.1 Eubacteriales bacterium
GTGGATCGAGCAGAATTGCCGCAGCTCAGGAAGCGGTTAAGAGCTTCATCGGAAAAGAGCCCTTCATGATAGTCAACCTCGACGACAGCGTTGCTATCGGCGCGGCTAATCAGGCAGGCGTTCTCGGTGGAGAGGTTAAGGATCTTCTCCTTCTCGACGTAACTCCCCTTTCGCTCGGTATCGAGACCCTCGGCGGAGTATTCAACAAGATAATCGAAAGAAACACCACCATTCCGACCAAGAAGAGCCAGATCTATTCGACCGCGGCTAACGGTCAGACCTCTGTTGAAATTCACGTTCTTCAGGGTGAGCGTCAAATGGCGGCAGGCAATACCACTCTCGGAAGATTCATTCTCGACGGAATCGCTCCCGCTCCTCGCGGAGTACCGCAGATCGAGGTTACCTTCGATATCGACGCTAACGGTATTGTTAACGTAACTGCAACCGATAAGGGAACGGGCAGAGAACAGCACATCACCATCACCTCCTCGACCAATATGAGCCAGGAAGAGATCGATAAGGCTGTTAAGGAAGCAGAGAAGTTCGCTGAAGAGGATAAGAAGCAGAAGGAGGCAGTTGACACCAAGAACCACGCAGAGGCTCTCGTATATCAGAGCGAAAAGACTCTCGAGGAGATCGGCGATAAGCTTCCCGAAGAGGATAAGGCCGACGTTAAGGCGGCTCTCGAGACCCTCAAAAATACCGTAAATACGGGAAGCACCGAGGATATCAAGAGAGACACCGAGGCTCTTGAAAAGGCATTCTATGCACTTTCCGAGAAGCTTTACGCACAGAGCGGCGCACAGGCCGGAGCGCAGGACTTCGGCGCAGGCGCAGGCGACGCGGGAAATGACGGCACCTACTACGACACCGGCTTCGACGAAAACAATAACAACTAAATTATGATCAAATTAGGGGACTTTTTCCGGAAAGTCCCCTAAAACCCCAAAAATCTTTATTTTAAAAAACACTTAGGTAAAGTTTTTGAAAGTCCGGAAAACTTTTTTCAAAAAGTTGTCCGGCAGGTTTGGGCAGAGCCCAAAGTAAAAACAAAGGAGAAAAACGGTTTATGGCCGACGCAAAGCGCGATTATTACGAGGTCCTCGGCATAGATAAAGGTGCCGATGACGACACTATAAAAAAAGCATATCGAACGCTTGCCAAAAAGTATCACCCTGATATGAATCAGGGCGATCCCGAGGCCGAAAAGAAGTTCAAAGAGGTCAACGAAGCGTACTCCGTGCTGTCCGATAGCGAAAAGAGAGCAAAGTACGACAGATTCGGACACGATGCCTTCGATCCTGCCGCAGGTGGCGGCTACGGAGGCGGCTACGGCGGTGGATTTGGCGGTGGATTCGGAGATTTCTCCGACCTCGGCGACATCTTCAGCTCGATGTTCGGCGGCGGATTCGGTGGCTCGTCCTCGCAGAGACGAAACGGTCCGATGCGCGGAGACGATCTCTCGCTCAGACTGACGCTCACCTTCGAGGAAGCGGTGTTCGGCTGTAAAAAGGAGATAAACTACTCGAGAGTTGAGAACTGCTCGTCCTGTCACGGAAGCGGCGCGGCGGCAGGAAGCTCGCCCGAGACCTGCCCGACCTGTCACGGAAGCGGACAAGTCAGAGTTACACAGCGCACGATGCTCGGTATGATGCAGACGACCAAAGTCTGTGACACCTGCGGCGGAAAGGGAAAGATAGTTAAAAATCCCTGCCCCGAGTGTAAGGGTAACGGCAAGGTCAGAGCGAAGAAGAGCATTGAGATCAATATTCCGGCAGGAATCGACGAGGGTCAGAGAGTCGCGCGAAAGGGCTACGGAAACGACGGCTCAAACGGCGGTCCGGCAGGCGATCTTTTCGTTTACATCTCGGTAAAGCCTCATAAATTCTTCCAGAGAGACGGCTACGACGTTTACGTTGACGTGCCGATCACATTCGCAGAGGCGGCGCTCGGCGGTGAAATAGACGTCCCGATGCTTGACGGCTCGAGCGAAAAATATAAGATCCCCGATGGCACGCAGACGGGAACGACCTTCACGATGCGCGGCAAGGGAATCAAGGTGATAAACGGACGCGGAAACGGGGATCTGCACTTTACAGTCACGATAGAAACGCCGAAGAACCTCTCTGAAAAGCAGAAGGATCTTCTCCGTTCGTTTGCAGATTCGTGCGGACAGGGCAATTTCACGAAAAAACGCGATTTTATTAAAAAGATATTCGGAAAATAAGGAATTAAAAATATGATCTGGACTCAGCTTAAGGTTAGCGGACGCCTTTCCGACCTTGAAAATATTTCGGCTATCGTTTCTATGATAGACCCGAGCATAATGGTCGAGGATTTCAGCGACATCGAAGAAAATCTTATGACAGTTTACGGTGAGCTTATCGACGAAAGCATACTTTCTGCCGATAGAGAAGCTATCGCAGTCAGCATCTTCGTACCCGAGGATAAGAACTATAACGAGTACGTTGCATTCATCAAAGAACGCCTCGACGCCTCCGAGATAAACGCAGAGATCACCCTCTCGGGGCTCGACGAGACCGACTGGGAGAATGCTTGGAAGGCGCACTATCATCCCTTACATATCGGAGAAAAGCTTGTCGTTGTTCCTACGTGGGAGACCTATGAGGAAAAGGACGGCGAGGTCATTATCAAGATGGATCCCGGTATGGCTTTCGGCTCGGGAACGCACGAGACTACACGCCTTTGCGCGGCGATGGTCGAAAAGCACATGGAAAAGGGCGCAAGAGTGCTCGATATCGGTACGGGAAGCGGAATTTTGTCCCTTTTCGCATTAAAGCTCGGCGCAAGGAGCGCAAATGCGTACGATATAGACTCGTCCGCTGTTAACGTTGCGCTTGAAAACGCGGCTGAAAACGGCGTTGAGGGATTCTCGTGCGCTGTCTCCGACCTGCTTGCCGACGTTGATCTTGAAGGCGGCAAGTACACCTTCGCTATGGCGAATATCGTTGCCGATATACTTATCCGTATGTCAGAGGATATTGCCGACTACCTTGAGGACGGCGCAAAGCTCGTCTGCTCGGGAATAATCGAGGGCAGGGAAAAGGACGTTGAGAATGCTATGACCTCTCACGGACTCACTCTCTGCGACAGCGATACCGATAACGATTGGTACGCGCTCGTTTTTGAGAAGTAAAATAAAATGAAGAAACCGCAAGAGGGAAGCCTCTTGCGGTTTTATTCGTCTTTGGTATATATAAGAATGTCCTCGACTCTGCAATCAAGAAACGAGCAAAGATCGTTCAGCGTTACCGTGCTTATCGGTTTGTTGTGCTTTAAGCGGTCAAGCAGGCTGCGGCTGACGCCGAAATCGTTTATGAGCTTGTATGTCGTGATATTCTTTTCTTTCATTGTACGGTAGAGCGGATCGTAGGTTATCATATATTGCCTCCAAAAAATATTGTCATCAAATATATAATAAATTATGCTCTACCTCTTGACAATTGTCTATAAAACGAGTATAATGTAGAAAAAACATTGTCTATATGTAGACAACAAATGCTTTAGTATGGCGGGTTTGAAGTGTTTGCTGAAACGTTAATACAAACAGGACGGAAATATGTGTAACACCTATTTAGTAAGATTAGAAGCAGATAAGATTACACTACGCCCCTTTAGATTATCTGATGCTGAAAAGATTTTTTGCAGTTGGGCATCAGATGAAGATACTATGAAGCTGTTGGGATGTAAACCGTATAAATCGATTGAAGAAACACGCAGTAAGCTTCAACATAAAATAACAAGATCGATGGAGGGTAATTGTCCTCGTTGGTGTATTGAGAGTGAAAATGAAAATTGTGCAGGATATATCGCATTTTTTGTTATTGATAATAGCGCCGGTCTAATTACCTATTGTGTTTCCCCAAAATATAGAAATCGGGGAATAGCCAGCGAAGCAGTACACATAATCGTAGATTATGCGTTTAGAGTTTGTGGGTTTGAGAAAATTTTAGCATCGTGTTATATTAACAATTTTGCGTCAATTGGTGTGCTGAAAAAGGTTGGCTTTGAAATAGACAAAAAAGTGTTTGTTTCAAAAGAAAAAAGGTATGTTTTATACAAAGAAAATTATATTTGTCCTGTTGGATATAGTATAAAATATTATTGAAAGGAGTACCTGTATGAAAATCATTAATAAAGTTGATGTGAAAGCGGTCATGTCCAAGCTTAACAACATGGCAATAGCAAAGGTGGTTGAATCTGATTTTGCTAAATGTCCTATGTGCAGAGTAAGTGATGGTTAATGAAGCTAGCGTGGATGGTGTTTGACATCATCCACGCAAAACAATACAAAACATGCGATTGAGGTGCAGAAATGTATATATCTAAATATATTGTAGTGCAAGATTACAACGGCGAAAAGCTATTGTTTTCTACCCTAACAACGGCGATTGTTTCGCTTGAGAACAACATATATGACTCGATATTTGAAAAACAGGATTTTTCTAACATTGAATTAGTATCCCAACTTAAGGAAATGGGATTTATTCATGAAGATTCTTTTGATGAGCTGAAGGAACTCGAACAAATCAGAATGGCTGCATATAGTCAAAACAACAATAAAACGTTGTATTATATGATTACTCCTACGATGGCGTGTAACGCCAGGTGCTATTATTGCTTTGAGAAAAACACACATCATCGAACGATGTCTGTTGAAACGGCAAAAAAAGTTGCGGAATATATTGTTTCAAATAGGGTAGATGATGAAATTTTAATACAATGGTTTGGCGGAGAACCGCTTTTGGCCACCCATATTATTGATTTAATATGCTCCAAGTTAAATGTGGAAAATATAAAATACACTTCGAAAATAACAACTAACGGGTATTTGCTTGATGACGATGTCATGAGAAGGGCTATTGAGGCGTGGAAGACAAATACGATTCAAGTTACCATCGATGGATTGGAAGAAGAGTATAATAAAGTCAAAAATTACATTTACGATACTTCTGAAAGTCCTTTTGAAAAAGTAATTAATAATATAAAAAATGCCCTTTCATATGATGTGTTTATTCGAATTAGGGTAAATGTGGATTTGAAAAACATTCATAAAGCAAAAGAAGTTATTGCGTTTTTAAAAGAAACGTTTGGGGAATATACTAATTGTGGAGTCTATTTTGCTCCGATTAACGGAGAAGAAAACACAGTTCCGGCGATATCCGATGAATTTTTTGGCAGTAAAGAACATCCTCTGATTTCCATGTTGAATTTTGAACAAGGATATGCGAATTTGGGACAATCACGTCTTTTTGTCTTGGACAAGCCGAGCACTTGGGATGAAATATTGTTGAAATATTATATACATCCCGTGCCGGTTAGTTGCTTTGGATCGTGTAAGTGTTCACTGTCAATTGATTCCAAAGGGGATTTTTACATTTGCCACAGATATTTCGGTAAAGGCGGAAAATATAGTAGCGGCAATGTGAGTACAGGTTTGATACAAAATGAAATCGCATGCAAATATAGAGATTACAGAATACCGCCAAAATGCGAGCAATGCAATTTGTTGCCCATTTGTCAAGGTGGGTGTAGATATAATCGAGATGTTTATGGGGAAAGTCAGGCATGTGTGCCATCAAAAGGAGCCATAAAACAGCTAATACTCAAAGCAATTGAAGAAATGCAAGCACTACAGTAAATCAATAATAAAAGTAAACTTGCAAAACGTTAACAATATAACAAATAAAGCAAAGGTAGGACAATCAATATGACTTTAAGCGAAAGAATTACAAAAATTGAACAGCGGAAGGAGAAAAAAGAAAATAAGATTGCTTCTTTGGAAAAAGAAGTGGAGCTATTAAAAACGGAAGTTAAAAAGAGCGAGGACAAAGCACAAAACGCGTATCGCAATACTTTTTATGCGAACGAGAAAAAAATAAAAACCGTGAAAAAAGCGGCAATATATTTATTGATAGCAGCGACAATTATATCGGCTGTAGTCATATACATAACCTTTCCGTTTGGAGAAGCAACACCACCCGAACCGCTCAATTTGTTTGGAGAAACACAAGGGGTTGCCGCTTTAGTATGTGTATATATTATTCAAGCGATTATATCGGGAATAGGCATTTGTTTTGTTTCCAATATTGATACCTATATTGATAATTTGTGGGGGTGATGTTTTATGTTATACATAATTGCAATTGCTTTGATTCCTGCTTTTGCGTACATATCGGTTATGGTTACCAAACCCATAATGTTAATTCATTTGGCATTAGCCGTAAGTATGATTGTTGTATGTTGTGTTGTTGTTGGGGCGGTTAAAAAGAGTGTGAAAAGAAAAGCCGATCTGGCAAAGAAGCGTGCTGAAGACGAATTTTACACTCGAGGTAAAGAAATAGAAAAAAGAATCCAAGAGTGTAACAAAGAACTCAAGCGACTAAAAAAAGACGAATCGTGGATCACGTCGGAAAGCTTTGAGCCGGGATTTAATTCTAAAAATCGAGACGTTTATTCGATGACGGATAAGGAAATAGACGACTTTTTCTTGTGGCTTGCTTATCATCCGAACGCAGAAAAACAGTATGAAAACACATGGTTTCATAAATATGTTCATAGATATATCAACAACGCCGCGTGGATCAACAATAAAAGAATAGAATTTTTAGAGGATAGAAGGGAAGCGGAATTGAGCGGTTTTGGTCTCATAGCACATCAATATGATGATGTTATCTTAAGTGGTTATGCGAAGGATGAGGTGGAAAGTGCTGAAGCGGATATGGAGAATATGTTAAATAGGAGTGGTTCGGGGCTTCACAGTAGGTCGTATAAAAGCAGGGCAACGTTTGCAGTAATATGCGGTCTCAATGTTGTTTCTGCCCGAAGAAGCTGTTTCAACGCGGGCACTACTAATTCTTGTACGGAATTGGAAAAAAAGTTCCAACGATTATTATCTGGTTATGATGTAAAAGCTAAGACTGCCGAAGAAAAAGATTTTTTACGAATTGTAAAAATTGGAACTAATCGAATTTACCAGTATAATGGCAGACTGGATTTCTCCGACTTCAACTTTTTCAAAGAGTTGGGTATTTAAAACTACAGAAAGGAGGACTTTACAATGTGTCCGTACTATGACGAGGAAAGAAAAAAGTGCAGACTTTGGGATACATATCAATCTATGTATTCAATTAACACATATTGTCTGGGACCGAATTGGGATTCTTATAGAAGATGCCCGAATTACGAAGCAAAGAACAGATAAAAGAAACCGCAAGAGGAAAGCCTCTTGCGGTTTTTACGTAAGAAAAACCCCGATGCAATGCATCGGGGCTATTTTTCTTTTAAATCAGCTTACGCGGAAAGTCCGTTAAGCATATTGGTGTACTGGCTCTTCTTTCTTGCAGCAGCGTTCTTGTGGATGATTCCCTTGGCAGCGGCCTGTCGAACAAACGGAGTTTCCTGCCTCGTTTTTCTTGACAAATAAATTAAAAGGGGGTATAATGTAGAAAAATGCAATGTGAGGAGATCCCGATGAAACGAACATTTACATCAACACTTTCGCTTTTTCTTTGTCTTGTAATGCTGCTCAGTGTAGCTTTTACGGGATGCGATGAGGAAAGCAACACGAACACTTCGGACGATCAGGATCAGACCGGTACTGTACCGGATACAGATCCCGACACGAATGATGCGGCAGTTCCTTGCGATGGTGTTTCGATCAGCAGCTCAAGTGTTTCTTTGACGGTGGGCGAAAGCGTAATGCTCACAGCCAATGTTACACCCGAAAATGCTACCGATAAAAACGTAACTTGGACGTCGTCTAACGATGCGATCGCGTTTGTCGTTAACGGAAGCGTGACCGCTATCGGAGAGGGCGTTGCGGTAATTATCGCAACTACATCTAACGGTAAGACTGCGACTTGCACGGTTACCATTACAGATAATTTCGTTGCGGTAAACGGCGTCTCGCTGAACAAATCTAGCGTTGCTCTTGCCGAGGGTGAAAGCACTACGCTCACGGCAACGGTATCTCCCGCTAACGCAAGCGATAGAAATGTAAGCTGGACTTCGTCCAACACCTCTGTTGCAAGTGTGTCAAACGGCAAAGTAACGGCAGTCGGTGCAGGAAGTGCAACAATAACCGTAACTACCTCTAACGGAAAGACCGCAACCTGCACGGTTACGGTTACGGTTACAGGCGACCCGCTTGACGATTTCTATTACGAAGCAAACAACACCGGATATACTATTACCGGAGTTAAAAACAAGAACAAAATCGCTTATGTTGTTCCGAACAACGTCACAAAAATAAACGACGGGGTTTTTGCCGGCTGTAACAATATGGAAAGCATAACTCTTCCGGGGGACATAAGCAGTAAATTTGGTGCAATATTCGGAACTCTGTATGATCCAAAAGCAACGGCAACAACTCAGGGCGGTAAAACCTATTATATTCCCTCGACTCTTGCATCGGTAACATTAACTGCGTCAATACGCTCGAGTACTATTGGGCAAACGCTTTTTTCTGAATATGGTAGCAGTGCAAGTGTAAATGTAATTTTCAACGATAGTGTAACGAGCATTGGCTATCACGCGTTCTACAATTGCAGTGGTCTTAATAGTATAACGATACCGAACAGCGTAACGAGCATTGGTGATTCTGCGTTCCGCGGTTGCAGTAGCCTCACGAGTATAACGATACCGAACAACGTAACGAGCATTGGTGGTTCTGCGTTCCGCGGTTGCAGTAGCCTCACGAGTATAACGATACCGGATAGCGTAACGAGCATTGGTGATGATGCGTTCTACAATTGTAGTAAACTCGCGAGTATAACGATACCGAACAGTGTAACGAGCATTGGTGATGATGCGTTCAAGGGTTGCGGCGGTCTCACGAGTATAACGATACCGGATAGCGTAACGAGCATTGGTGATTCTGCGTTCCGCGGTTGCAGTAGCCTCACGAGTATAACGATACCGGATAGCGTAACGAGCATTGGTGATTCTACGTTCCGCGGTTGCAGTAGCCTCACGAGTATAACGATACCGGATAGCGTAACGAGCATTGGTGATTATGCGGTCGAAGATTGCAGTAGCCTCACGAGCATAACTATCCCCGACAGTGTAACGAGCATCGGTGATTATGCGTTCCGCGGTTGCGGGAGCCTCACGAGTATAACGATACCGGATAGCGTAACGAGCATTGGTGATTTTACGTTCCCCCGTTGCGGTAGCCTCACGAGTATAACGATACCGGATAGTGTAACGAGTATTGGTTGGTGTGCGTTCGAGGGTTGCAGTGGTCTCACGAGTATAACTATCCCCGACAGCGTAACGAGCATTGACAAGTCGGCGTTCGAAGGTTGCAGCGGTCTCACGAGTGTAAATTTCAACGGCACGAAAGCGCAGTGGAATAAAATAACTTTGGTTTCGAGTTGGAAAGATGATTCCGGCATAACCAAAATCGTTTGCACTGACGGAGTGATAACTCTTGACTGAATAAATAAAGAAAACCCGATGCGAAAATCGCATCGGGTATTTTTCTTTGCTTAGCTTACGCGGAAAGTCCGTTAAGCATATTGGTGTACTGGCTCTTCTTTCTTGCAGCAGCGTTCTTGTGAATGATTCCCTTGGCAGCGGCCTGGTCGACCTTCTTGATTACGCCTGCGCAAAGCTCGTCTGCTCGGGAATAATCGAGGGCAGGGAAAAGGACGTTATATGCCTTCTCTTGCGAGTGGCGCGAGCGGAGTTTTCCATCTCGTTTTTCTTGACAAATAAATTAAAAGAGAGTATAATGTAGAAAAATACAGTGTAAGGAGATCCCGATGAAACGAACATTTACATCAACACTTTCACTTCTTCTTTGCCTTGTAATGCTACTTGGCGTGGTGTTTACGGGGTGTGATGAGGAGGAAAATACGGATACCCCGAGTGATCAGACCGGTAATGTGCTTGGCGCGGATGTCGACGGAGATAACACAACCGACGGCGACGATAACACGACCGTTAATGTAGATGAACTGCTTGCCGATTTTATATATAAAAAAACGGAAACGGGATATGAAATTGCCGGAGTCAAGGATAAAAGTAAAACAACCTATGTGATTCCTGATATAGTAACGAGCATTGGCAGTGATGCGTTCTCATGGTGCCAGAGTCTTACGGGCGTAACTATCGGAGACGGTGTAACGAGCATTGGTAAGGGTGCGTTTCTGGGTTGCAGTAAGCTCACGAGCATAACTATTCCCGATAGTGTAGAGACCGTTGGCAGTGATGTGTTCTACGGTTGCATAGCTCTTGCGAGCATAACTATTCCCGATAGTGTAGAGATCATTGGCGGCGGCGCGTTCGATTATTGCACTAACCTGCAATATAATGAGTATGATAACGCACATTATCTTGGAAATGAAAGCAATCCGTACGTTGTGTTGATTGAAGCAAAATCAACTGATATTACCTCGTGTGATATTCATTCTGATACAAAATTCATATACGGTTCTGCGTTTTTTTGGTGCAGTAGTCTCACGAGCATAACTATCCCCGTCGGCGTAACGAGTATTGGTGATTGGGCGTTCTCCGGTTGCAGTGGTCTCACGAGCGCAACTATCCCCGTAGGCGTAACGAGCATTGGCGAGTATGCGTTCTATAATTGCCGTAGTCTCACGAGCGTAACAATACCCGACGGTGTAACGAGCATTGGCGAATTTGCGTTCTACAATTGCCGTAGTCTCGCGAGTGTAACAATACCTGACAGCGTAACGGGAATAGGTCAATGTGTGTTCTCCGGTTGCAGTGGTCTTACGAGCATAACGTTTGAGGATACCTCGACTTGGTATAGAACGACTGACAGTAGTTATACCAACGGCTCAAGCGTTTCGGTCGATTCGCCGACTGGCAATGTGGAGTATTTTACATCAACGTATTGGAATTATTATTGGTATAAAAAATAACTATATCCCCCGATGCAAATGCATCGGGGGATGCTATAACCCAAAAGAAAACCCCCGATGCGTTTGCATCGGGGTTACTTTTCTTTTTAATTAGCTTACGCGGAAAGTCCGTTAAGCATATTGGTGTACTGGCTCTTCTTTCTTGCAGCAGCGTTCTTGTGAATGATTCCCTTGGCAGCGGCCTGGTCGATCTTCTTGATTACGCCTGCGTAAAGTGCACTTGCACCTTCCTTATCGCCTGCCTGGATAGCAGCCTCGTATTTCTTCATCATAGTCTTGAAAGCAGACTTGAACATCTTGTTCTGAAGAGTCTTTACCTTAGTAACGATAACACGTTTCTTTGCAGATTTAATGTTAGGCAAACTGTTCACCTCCCTTTAATTTTCCTGTTTCTCTTAATCACCAAATTATAATACCACAACTCTTTCAAAAAATCAACCCTTTTTTGAAAAAAACTTACATTTTTTTGAAAAAAGTATTGACAAAGGAAATTACTTGTGGTAATATGATAACGTCCAATAAAATCGGTAAAAATGCGCCGATTTGGAAATGCGCTGATTTCGGGGTTCTCAAAAACCGCCGATTTTGGCACGAAATCAGATAAAAAATAGGCAAAATAATGTAAAGTTTGTGGGTCATACCCGTTTTTGACCGACCTTAACGATCTTTTGCAGATCCCAGCGATACTGTATGGCGGTAACCAGCTTGCCACATTGTTGGAGAAATTTGTAAATTAATTGTTAACAGGTTTTTCGGTCACTTGTGGGTATGGTCTATTTATTTGCAATTTTTGCCGAAACGGAGGAAGAAAAATGGTAAAGCCCCATCAGCTCGGTAAGACTACCAGAATGAGCTTTTCCAAGATAGACGAGGTACTCGAGATACCGAATCTTCTTGAGGTTCAGAAAAAGTCCTATCAGTGGTTTTTGGAAGAAGGACTGCAGGAAGTCCTTCGCGACGTCTCTCCGATAATCGACTACTCGGGTAACAAGTACATCGAGTTCGTTGATTTCACGATAGACGAGACTCCTAAGTACCCCGAAGAGGAGTGCAAGGAGCGTGACGTTAACTACTGCGCACCCCTTCGCGTAAGAGTACGTCTCTACAACAAGAGCACTGACGAAGTTGTCGAAAAGGTTATATTTATGGGAGATTTCCCGCTCATGACCGACAACGGCACCTTCATCATCAACGGCGCGGAGCGCGTTGTCGTTTCGCAGATCGTTCGTTCGCCCGGCATGTACTACGAGACCTCGATCGACAAGGCGGGTAAGAGAGTATTTGCTGCAACGGTAATTCCTTACCGCGGCGCTTGGCTCGAGTATGAGCTTGACGCAGACGGCGTGCTTATGGTTCGTATCGATAAGAACCGCAAGATCCCCGCAACCGTACTCGTTCGCGCACTTTGCGAAGGAAACGATGCGGACGTTGTAAGAGTTATCGGTAACGATCCCAAGCTTCTTCTCACTCTCGAGAAGGACGGTATGAACGCTGAGGCTCTCAAGAATAAGACCACCGCAGGTGACGAGGCACTTAAGGAAATATACAAGAAGCTCCGTCCGGGCGAGCCCCCGACAGTCGAGAGCGCACTTACTCTTGTAAACAACCTCTTCTTCGACCCCAAGAGATACGATCTTGCACCGGTCGGAAGATATAAGTATAACAGAAAGATGAATATCGCTCCCAGAATCACGGGCAGAACTCTTACCGCAGACGCTGTAAGCCCGATGGGAGAGGTCATCGCAGAGGCAGGCACCTTCGTAACTGCCGCTATCGCTGAACAGATCGAGTTTGCAGGTGTAAACGAGGTTTCGGTAGCGCTTGAGAACGAAGCAGGCAGCTTCACCGTTATATCCAACGGAACCGTTTACCCCGCAGCTATCCTCGGACACGATCTTACCGAGGCGGGAATCGGCGAAAAGGATAAAGTCGTAACCTCCGTGCTTCTCGAGATCATTGAGGCTTGCGAAGGAGATATGGACGCAGTTACAGCAGCGTGCCGCGACCGTTTCTTCGATCTTATGCCTAAGCATATCACTAAGGACGATATTTTCGCTTCCATTAACTATATTCTCGGTCTTTCCTATGACATTGGCTCGATCGACGATATAGACCACCTCGGAAACAGACGTCTCCGTTCTGTCGGAGAGCTTCTCCAGAACCAGTTCAAGATCGGTTTCTCGAGAATGGATAAGAATATCAAGGATAAGATGGACCAGAACAGCGACTCGCTTTCTCCCGAAACTCTTATCAACATTCGTCCGATAGTTACCGCTCTCAGAGACTTCTTCGGATCCTCGCCGCTTTCGCAGTTCATGGATCAGAACAACCCTCTTGCAGAGCTTACTCACAAGAGACGTCTCTCGGCGCTCGGACCCGGCGGTCTCTCGCGCGACAGAGCATCCTTCGAGGTTCGTGACGTACACTATACTCACTACGGTAGAATGTGTCCCGTTGAGACTCCTGAAGGACCAAACATCGGTCTTATCTCCTATCTTTCTACTTACGCTCGCATAAACGATTACGGCTTTATCGAGGCTCCTTACAGAAAGATCGACAAGGAGACCGGTGTAGTTCTTGACGAGATCAGATATATGACCGCAGACGAAGAGGACAACTACATCGTTGCTCAGGCAAACGAGCCTCTTGACGAAAACAAGCGCTTCATCAATAAGAAGGTCACCGCGCGTCACCGCGCAGAGATCTTTGAGGTTGAGGCTTCTGAGGCTGACTATATGGACGTTTCGCCCAAGATGGTCGTTTCGGTTGCTACCTCGATGATCCCCTTCCTTGAAAACGACGATAACTCGCGTGCGCTCATGGGATCGAACATGCAGAAGCAGGCAGTGCCGCTTATGGTGTGCGACTCTCCTATCGTCGGAACAGGTATGGAGTACAAGGCAGCAGTTGACTCCGGCGTTGTAGTATGCGCAAAGAACGCAGGTGTTGTTGAAAAGGTATCGGCAGACGAGATCGTTATTCTCAACGATAACGACGAGCGCGATGCTTACCGCCTCATCAAGTTCAAGCGCTCCAACCAGGGTACCTGCGTAAACCAGCGTCCTATCGTTGAGTGCGGCGAAAGAGTAGAGGCAGGAGCAGTTATCGCAGACGGTCCTGCAACCTCTAACGGCGAAATTTCGCTCGGTAAGAACGCACTTATCGGATTTATGACCTGGGAAGGTTATAACTACGAGGACGCAGTCCTTCTCAACGAGCGTCTCGTTGCAGAGGACGTTTATACCTCTATCCACATTGAAGAGCATACTCACGAAGCAAGAGATACCAAGCTCGGACAGGAAGAGTTCACAAGAGAGATCCCCAACGTTGGAGAGGACGCTCTTAAGAACCTCAATGCCGACGGTATTATAAGAATAGGTACCGAGGTTAAGTCGGGTGACATTATCGTAGGTAAGGTAACTCCCAAGGGAGAGACCGAGCTTACCGCAGAGGAAAGACTCCTTCGCGCGATCTTCGGTGAGAAGGCACGCGAGGTAAGAGATACCTCTATGCGTCTCCCCCACGGTGAAGCAGGTATCGTCGTTGACGTTAAAGTGTTCTCGCGTGAGAACGGCGACGAGCTTCCTCCGGGAGTTAACAAGGTAGTAAGAGTTTACGTTGCACAGAAGAGAAAGATCTCTGTCGGAGACAAGATGGCAGGACGTCACGGAAACAAGGGTGTCGTTTCGAGAATTCTTCCTCCCGAGGATATGCCTTTCCTTCCCGACGGAACTCCGCTTGATATAGTTCTTAACCCGCTGGGCGTTCCTTCGCGAATGAACATCGGTCAGGTGCTCGAGGTTCACCTCGGTATCGCAGCAAGAAAGCTTGGCTGGAAGGTAATGACCCCCGTATTCGACGGCGCAGGCGAGAAGGATATTATGGAATGCTTCAAGATGGCAGGCATGTACCGTGAGCTTCTTCCCAACGAGAGCGTTGAAGGCAAGGAGATCTTTACCGCAAGCGTAAACGAGGAGACCGGTGAGACCGAGTACACTCCCGTTCCCGCAGAGCTTCTCGAGGACAGAGCTTGGATCGAAAGCATGGTAGAAGAGAAGAAGCTCAAGATCGTTGACGGTAAGTCTATCCTTTACGACGGCCGTACCGGTGAGCGCTTCGATAACCCCGTAACTGTCGGTGTAATGTACTACCTCAAGCTCCACCACCTCGTTGATGATAAGATCCACGCACGTTCGACCGGACCTTACTCGCTCGTAACTCAGCAGCCTCTCGGAGGTAAGGCTCAGTTCGGTGGTCAGCGTTTCGGAGAAATGGAAGTTTGGGCGCTCGAGGCTTACGGCGCAGCATATACTCTTCAGGAGATACTCACCGTTAAGTCGGACGACGCTGCAGGTCGTGTTAAGACCTACGAGGCTATCGTTAAGGGTCAGAACATTCCTACTCCCGGCGTTCCCGAATCGTTCAAGGTCCTCGTAAAAGAGCTTCAGTCTCTCGGACTTGATATGCGCGTTTATGACGAGGCCGGCGAAGAGATCGAGCTTGCAAAGCTTGGCGAAGAGGAAGATATGCAGATTCCTACCATCGCTCCCGAAATTCTCGGTGAGAGCGTTGAGACCGACGAGCTTGCACAGTCCTTCTACGAAGAGGATCTCTCTGACGAGGAGTACAGCGCAGAAGATGAGTTTGATGACGAAGTTTACGTTGACGATGAATACGTCGGCGACGACGAATAAGAAAGGAGATACGGCAAATGGAAGAAAATGTATTTGATTCTATAAAAATAGGGCTGGCGTCTCCGGAAACGATAAGAAGCTGGTCGTACGGCGAGGTAAAGAAGCCCGAGACTATTAACTACCGTACTCTCAAGGCAGAGCGCGACGGTCTTTTCTGCGAAAGAATCTTTGGACCTACCAAGGACTGGGAATGTCTTTGCGGAAAGTACAAGAGAGTTCGCTATAAGGGCAAGGTTTGCGAAAAGTGCGGAGTTGAGGTAACCACTAAAAAGGTACGCCGCGAAAGAATGGGTCATATCGAGCTTGCTTGCCCGGTATCTCACATCTGGTACTTCAAGGCTATCCCCTCGAGAATGGGCCTCCTTCTTGAAATTTCCCCGAGAATCCTCGAAAAGGTTCTTTACTATGCAAGCTATATCGTAACCGATCCGGGCGAAGGCACGAATCTTACGAAGGGACAGCTTCTTAGCGATAAGGAATACAACGAGGCATACGCAAGATATGAAAACGACTTCAAGGCAGGCATGGGAGCAGAGGCCATAAAGACTCTCCTTGCAGAGCTTGACCTTGAGGAGCTTTCCAAGACTCTCAAGGCTGATCTTGAAAAGGCTTCGGGACAGAAAAAGGCGAGAATCGTCAAGCGTCTCGAGGTTGTTGAAGCATTCAGAAAGAGCGGAAACAAGCCTGAATGGATGATTATGGACGTACTTCCCGTACTTCCTGCAGAGATCAGACCTATGGTACAGCTCGACGGCGGCAGATTTGCTACCTCCGATATAAACGATCTGTACAGAAGAGTAATTAACAGAAACAACCGTCTCAAGAGACTTATGGAGCTTCGCGCGCCCGAGATCATTATTCGTAACGAGCGCAGAATGCTTCAGGAAGCAGTTGACGCACTTATCGACAACGGCAGACGCGGAAAGCCTGTAACCGGCGCATCTAACCGTCAGCTCAAGTCGCTCTCCGAGATGCTCCGCGGTAAGCAGGGACGCTTCCGTCAGAACCTTCTCGGTAAGCGTGTTGACTATTCGGGACGTTCGGTTATCGTCGTAGGACCTGAGCTTAAGATCTTCCAGTGCGGACTTCCTAAGGAAATGGCTCTCGAGCTCTTCAAGCCCTTCATTATGAAGCGTCTTGTTGAAACTCAGAAGGCAACCAACATCAAGGACGCAAAGAAGAAGGTTGAAAGAGTTCACGAGGACGTTTGGGACGCACTTGACAACGTAATTCAGGAGCATCCCGTACTTCTCAACCGTGCGCCTACGCTTCACCGTCTTTCGATTCAGGCATTCGAGCCTGTACTCGTAGAGGGAAGAGCTATCAAGCTTCACCCGCTCGTATGCTCGGCGTTCAACGCTGACTTCGACGGAGACCAGATGCCTGTTCACGTACCGCTTTCGGCAGAGGCTCAGGCAGAGGCAAGATTCCTTATGCTCTCGGCAAACAACTTCATCAAGCCCGCAGACGGACGCGCAGTTGCAGTTCCTTCTCAGGATATGGTCCTCGGATCGTTCTACCTTACCATTGATAAGGCAGGAGAGAAGGGCGAGGGACACTTCTTCCGCAACTTCGAAGAGGCTGTTATGGCTTACGAGAACGGAGAGCTTGGACTCCACGCACCTATCAAGGTTCGCGTAACCAAGGAAGTAAACGGAGAGACACGCACCGGCATTATCGATGCAACTCTCGGAAGACTTATATTCAACAATGCAATTCCTCAGGATCTCGGCTACGTTGACAGAAGCGACCCTGCAAAGGCTCTTGATCTCGAAGTAGCATTCACCTGCGGAAAGAAGCAGCTCGGAGCTATCGTTGACAGAACTATCAAGTACCACGGCCCTGTTGAAGCGGCAAAGGTTCTTGATAACATCAAGTCGATGGGCTTCAAGTACAGTACCCGCGCATCGATCTCGATCTCGCTCGCTGACGTTGTTATTCCTAAGGAAAAGGCAACCATTATTGATCAGGCAGAGCGCGACGTTGAAGAGATCCGCCAGTACTACCTCAGCGGTGAAATCACCGAAGAGGAAAGATACAGCCTTGTTATCGCTGTTTGGGAAAAGGCGACTGCAGACGTTGTCGCAGCTATCCAGAGCGGCTTTGACAGATACAATCCTATTAAGATGATGTCCGACTCGGGAGCCCGCGGTAACATTACCCAGATGCGTCAGCTCGCAGGTATGCGTGGACTTATGTTCTCGGCAACCGGACGTACCATGGAAATACCGATTAAGGCAAACTTCCGTGAAGGTCTTAATATACTCGAGTACTTTATGGCAGCCCGCGGTGCGCGTAAGTCGCTTTCGGATACCGCACTTCGTACCGCTGACTCGGGTTACCTTACCAGACGTCTTGTTGACGTTTCGCACGACGTTATCATCAGAGATGAGAACTGTAACACCATTCACGGTATGTGGGTAAGCGAAATCAAGGAAGGCAACGACGTTATCGAGAAGCTTGAGGACCGTCTCGTTGGCAGATTCTGTATCGGCGACATCGTTGATCCTGCAAGCGGTGAGGTTATTATCGAAAACGATAATATGATCACCTCCGAGATCGCAGATAAGATCGTTAAGGCAGGCATTACTAAGGTAAATATCCGCACCATTCTCCAGTGTAGAAGCCGTTACGGCGTTTGCGCACACTGCTACGGTGCAGACCTTGCAACCGGCAAGAAGGTCAACGTTGGTGAAGCAGTTGGTATCGTTGCAGCTCAGTCTATCGGTGAGCCCGGTACACAGCTTACCATGAGAACCTTCCACTCGGGAGGTGTTGCAGGTGCCGACATTACTCAGGGTCTTCCCAGAGTTGAGGAGCTTTTCGAGGCGCGTAAGCCTAAGAAAACTGCAGTTATCTCTGACGTTACCGGTACCGTTTCGATCGTTGAGGGCAAGAGAGCAAGAACTGTTACAGTTACTGCTACTGCAGACTCTATCGAAGGAAACGACAACACACTTGCAAAGATGGACTACCAGATTCCCAACGGCACTCGTCTCGTAGTTGCAGACGGCGCTTCGGTAGTAAGAGGTCAGGCTCTTACCGAGGGTTATATGAGCCCTGCTGACATTACGAGAATCAACGGACTTGATGCAGTTTATGACTACATCATCAAGGAGATCCAGAGAGTTTACCGTATCCAGTCGGTTGAAATCAACGATAAGCACATCGAGGTAATCGCACGTCAGATGACCAGAAAGGTCAGAATTGAGGACGGCGGAGATACCGATATGCTCGTTGGATCGCTCGTTGACCTTATCGAATTCGAGCTTCAGAACGAGGAGATCCAGAAGAGAATCGACGCAGGCGAGATCGATCTCAGACCCGCAAAGATGTCTCCCGTACTTCTCGGTATCACGAAGGCGTCTCTCCAGACCGAGTCCTTCCTCTCTGCTGCATCCTTCCAGGAAACCACCAAGGTTCTTACCGAGGCAGCTATCAGCGGTAAGGTTGACAGACTCAAGGGACTTAAGGAGAACGTTATCATCGGTAAGCTGATCCCTGCCGGAACCGGTATGGACCGTTACCGCAACATTGAGGTAGTTGAAGAGGTAAGCGAAGCAGAGCCTGCAAGCGCACCCGTAAACGAAGGCTAAGATCGGCCGCCTTGAATTAAAATGAAAAGGGCAGATCGGGACAGCGAAATATATCGCGGTCAAGGTCTGCCCTTTACAAATACGAAAGTAGGAAAAATATGAAAGCAATTATTTCTGTTATAGGCAAGGACACCTACGGAATCCTTGCAAAGGTCAGCGCAGTCTGCTGTGAATGTAAGGCGAATATCGTTGACGTTACGCAGTCTGTCCTTCAGGATATGTTCGTTATGGTAATGCTCGTTGACATTTCCGAATACTCCTGCGATTTTGCCGATCTTCGCGAAAAGCTCGGCGCTCTCGGAGACGAGATCGGAATGAAGATAAGCGTTATGCACGAGGATATATTCAACTCGATGCACAAGATCTGAGCTGGAAATATTCTTCGAAAGGTGGCGATAAAATGCTGAATATGACCGACATCATGGAAACCATAACCATGATACAGGAAGAAAATCTTGATATAAGAACTATAACTATGGGAATATCTCTGCTCGACTGCGCTGATAGCGATATCGACAAGTCGTGCGAGAAGATATACACAAAAATCACCCGTCTTGCGGGAAATCTCGTTAAAACGGGCGAGGAGATCGAGGCAAAGTACGGCATTCCGATCATCAATAAGCGTATTTCGGTTACTCCTATCTCGATGCTCGTTGCAGTCAGCGGAGGAAACCCCGTAAAGTACGCGCATACCCTCGAAAAGGCGGCTCTTGCCGTTGGAGTGAACTTTATCGGCGGATATTCCGCCCTCGTTCATAAGGGCTTTTCGGCAGGAGATAAGGAGCTTATCGAGTCCATTCCCGAGGCTCTTGCAACGACTACCCGCGTTTGCTCGTCGGTAAACATCGGAACGACCAAGTCGGGTATAAATATGGACGCTGTCGGAATGATGGGCAGAGTCGTCCGTCGCGCTGCAGAGATCACCGCAGACAGAGACTCGATCGCTTGTGCGAAGCTCGTTGTTTTCTGTAACGCACCCGAGGACAACCCCTTTATGGCAGGCGCATTCCACGGAGTCGGTGAGCCCGACTGCGTTATCAACGTAGGCGTTTCGGGACCCGGAGTTGTACATGCGGCGCTCAAAAAGTGCCCCGACGGAGACCTCACCGAGGTTGCCGATATAATAAAGAAAACGGCGTTCAAGATAACCCGTATGGGTCAGCTCGTCGGCACCGAGGCTTCGAAGATGCTCGGCGTTCCGTTTGGTATAGTTGACCTCTCGCTCGCACCCACACCCGCAGTCGGTGACTCGGTTGCCCATATTCTCGAGGAAATGGGACTTGAGACCTGCGGAACTCACGGCACAACGGCGGCACTTGCTCTCCTCAATGACGCAGTCAAGAAGGGCGGAGTAATGGCTTCCTCGCACGTCGGCGGACTCTCGGGCGCGTTTATCCCCGTATCCGAGGACGCAGGAATGATCGCGGCGGCGCGTAGCGGCGACCTTAAAATTGAAAAGCTCGAGGCAATGACCGCAGTTTGCTCGGTCGGACTCGATATGATAGTTATCCCCGGCGACACGAGTGCCGAGGTCATCTCGGCAATCATTGCCGACGAGGCGGCTATCGGTATGGTCAACTCCAAGACGACAGCAGTAAGAGTTATTCCCGCGGTCGGCAAGAATGTTGGAGACGAGCTTGAGTTTGGCGGACTTCTCGGAAGCGGACCTGTTATGCCGGTGAATAATACTAAGAGCCCTGCAAAATTCATTTCGCGCGGCGGACGTATTCCCGCACCTCTTCAGAGCCTTAAAAACTGACGGTCACTGTTTGTAAAGCTTTTTAAAATAGGAGAATCAGAATGGAACCTTATCAGATCTTTTTAATTTTAATCGTGACCGTAATTGCGAGCTATATTCAAAGCGTAACCGGATTTGGCTTTGGTATATTTGCAATGGTGTTTTTTCCGTATGCCCTGGCATATACGGAGGCGAACCTTCTGTCATCGATACTTTCCGCGTCGATATCCGTTTTCGTTGTTGCGCGAATGCTTAGGGACGTGGACTGGAAGAATATGTTGTTTCCGCTTATCGGATGTATGGTATCGACTGTGTTTGCCGTTAATTTCATCAAGTCACAGGACAACGATACACTTACACTGCTTCTCGGAATCGCGCTCATGGCACTGAGCGTCTACTTCTTTTTCTTCTCTGAAAAGATGAAGATCAAGGCTACTTGGTACGCAGGACTTATTGCGGGACTGCTTTCGGGAATTATGGGTGGAATGTTCGCGATGAGCGGACCGCCCGTGGTCATTTATTTTCTGCAATCTGAAAGCAGCTCGAAGAAATATCTCGCTACCATATCGGCATATTTCGTTCTGTCGGGAGCGTTTTCTATCGGTATCAAAATAGCGTCCGGATTTGGAACATTGAACACCCTTTTGTATCTGGCAATCTGCTTTGTCGCGATGGCTTTCGGTACGTTTATCGGAAGACTTACGAGAAACAAGGCGAAGCCGCTTGCAATAAGACGCGCGGTTTACGCGGTCATGGCGCTTTCGGGCGTGGTCAATATCGTGACCGCACTTGCGCTGTAAAACAGAGAGATATCTCAAAAGCCTTGCTAAAAGGGAATAGTATCTCGCGCGGCAACGCGCATATCGAGTCGGCAATGCCGACATATCGAATATGTAAAACAAAAAGAGTAGGAAAATTCCTACTCTTTTTTTGTTCAAGTTTTTAAAGTTCCAAGAAACTTTTTTCAAAAAGTTTCTTGGCGCTCTCCTTAGGGCAGAACCCTAACTTACGACTGGAGAAGCTCGAACTTGTAGCCAACACCCCAAACGGTCTTGAGCTGCCACTTATCCGAAACACCCTCAAGCTTTTCACGAAGGCGCTTGATGTGAACGTCAACGGTACGCGAGTCGCCGAGGTAGTCAAATCCCCAAACCTTGTCGAGAAGCTTGTCTCTGGTGAATACGCTGTTGTAGTTAGCCGCGAGGAAGTAGAGAAGCTCAAGCTCCTTCGGAGGAATATCGGTGCTCTTGCCGCAAAGCTTGAGCTCGTATTTCTGAAGGCTGATCTCGATGTTCTCAAACTTGATAACCTCGTTATCGCTCTGGTTGTCGTGTGCGCTGTATCTGCGAAGAACTGCCTTGATTCTTGCCGAAAGCTCCTTCATATCGAAGGGCTTGACGATGAAATCGTCCGCGCCAAGCTCAAGACCGAGTACCTTGTCAAATACCTCGCCCTTTGCGGTTACCATAATTATAGGCTTAGTGGAGATCTCGCGGATCTCGCGGCATACCTGCCAGCCGTCCTTGCGGGGAAGCATAATGTCGAGAAGAACGAGGTCAGGCTCGAACATCTTGAAGAAGTTGACTGCCTCAACTCCGTCGGACGCGATCTTGGTCTCGTAGCCTTCCTTTGTAAGATATACCTTTATAAGCTCTGCAATATTGCTGTCGTCTTCGATGATAAGTAATTTAGTTCCCATTTTTAATCTCCTTAATTGTTAACTTTGTTAAAAACTCTGCTAAGTTCATAATTATTATAGCACACTACTTTCAAAAATGCAAGAGGGTTTTGCAAAAAAGAATGAAAAAACAAGTAAAATTACCAAAATATTAAAAAGGTCTTGTAAAAATGAAAGGAATGTTATATAATATAAGGTAGCAAAAAATTCACTTTGAAAGGAAAAAACAAAATGAAACTTGGAATAGTGGGAATGCCCAACGTAGGCAAAAGCACACTTTTCAATGCAATAACTAACGCAGGCGCACAGAGCGCAAACTATCCCTTCTGCACGATCGAGCCCAACGTCGGAATGGTTACCGTCCCCGACAGCCGTCTCGATAAGCTCGCAGAGATGTACGCTCCCGAGAAGTACACGCCCGCGGTTATAGAATTCGTTGATATTGCAGGACTCGTCAAGGGCGCGTCCAAGGGCGAGGGACTCGGAAACAAGTTCCTCGGACATATTCGCGAGGTGGACGCTATCGTTCACGTCGTCAGATGCTTTGAGGATCAGAACATCATTCACGTTGACGGAAGCGTTGACCCGATGCGCGACCTTGAAACCATCAACTTTGAGCTTATTTTCTCTGACATCGAGATCGTTGAGAGACGCATCGACAGAACGAAGAAGCTCCTCAAGGGAGACAAGACTCTCGCTGCCGAGGTAGAATTCCTCGAGAGAGTTCTTTCCGTACTTACCGAAGGCAAATCTGCCCGTACCATCGAGATGAACGAGGCAGAGGAGAAGATAATGGAGACTCTCCCTCTTCTCTCGAACAAGCCGGTTATTTACGTTGCAAACGTAGGCGAGGACGAGCTTGACGGAAGCTACAACGACTCTGCAAACTACAAGAATCTCTGCGAATTTGCCGCTACCGAAAACGCAAAGGTAGTACCCATCTGCGCAGGAATCGAGGCAGAGATCGCCGAGCTTGACTTCGAGGAAAAGAAGATGTTCCTTGCCGACCTCGGAATTGAGGAGAGCGGTCTGGACAAGCTCATCAAGGCAAGTTATAGCCTTCTCGGACTTATCAGCTTCCTCACCGCAGGACCCAAGGAGGTTCGCGCGTGGACGATCGTTGAGGGATCCAAGGCTCCTCAGGCGGCAGGAAAGATCCATACCGACTTTGAAAAGGGCTTTATCCGCGCAGAAATCGTTTCCTTTGACGATCTTGTCGCTTGCGGCGGCGTGAACGAGGCGAAGGAAAAGGGACTTTACAGAAGCGAAGGAAAGGACTACGTTATGAAGGACGGAGACGTAGTGCTATTTAGATTCAACGTATAATTATCTAAATCGAAAGGGAAGATCAGATGCTTTTTAAAAGTGTGTTTGCGAGATATATGCTTGCATTCGTCGTCATTATACTTATCAGCTTCTCGGTGCTTTCTCTCATAGTTGCAAATCAGGTTATAAACTATTCGGGACAGATGAAAAACGACGAGCTTGAGCGTATTGCCACCTCATCTGCGGCGATACTTGAGCCTGCCTACCGCAGTAGCGAAAAGTCAGACTTCACCGAGTTCGTTTACAGCGAAAAGCTGATGCTCGAGCAGGTTTTCGGATACGTTGATAACGATGACGAGGTAAACATTTTTCTTACCGATACAAGCGGCAAGATACTGTGGTACGCCACGATGCTTGACAGTAATAACTCGATGTATCTTGATAACACGAAAAGACTTTCGGGCGAAGTAATGCAGAGCGCTATCCACGAGGGCGGATACGCCGCTGAAAACACAACGCTTGGCGGAGTTCTGAGTCACAGATGCTACGTCGAGGCTCTCCCGATAGAGGCAAACGGAAAAACGAGTGGCGTGCTGTTCGTCACCACCGTTTCGTCCAACGTGTACGACTTCGTGTCGTCAACGGTCAAGACGATCATAATGTCCTGTATGTGGGTAATGTGCGGCGCGATAATCGCGAGCTATTTCGTAAGTGAAAGAATAGTTCGTCCGATACGAAAGGTCAGCCACGCTGCAAGAGAATTTGCAGACGGCAAGATGGACGTGCGCGTAGAGGTGACGGGCGAGGACGAGGTCCCCGAGCTTGCTATTGCATTTAACAATATGGCAAGCAGCCTTGAGAGGAACGAGGAAACAAGACGAATGTTCCTTGCAAACGTCTCGCACGATATGAGAACTCCGATGACAACGATCGGCGGATTTATCGACGCGATCCTTGACGGAACGATACCGCCCGAGGAGAGCGAGCATTATCTTTCGATAGTCTCCTCTGAGGTCAAGAGACTCTCGAGACTTGTTTCGACTCTGCTTGATATATCGAAAATTCAGGCAGGCGAGCGCAAATTTACTATGGAAGAGTTTGATATTTGCGAGCTTTCGCGTCAGATAATCATTTCTCTTGAGCAGAGACTCAACGAGAAAAAGCTTGACGTTGAGTTCGAGTGCGACGAGGATAATATCTCGGTCGTTGCCGATAGAGACGCTATCTATCAGGTGCTTTACAATATCTGCGATAACGGCGTGAAATTCGCGCGCGAGGGCGGAAAGTACAAGCTTTCGGTCAAAATCTCGGATAAAAAGGTGCTTGTCAGCGTTTATAACGAGGGCGACGGAATCCCGAGCGACGATCTCCCGTACGTATTCGACCGATTCTACAAGAGCGATAAGAGTCGCGGACTTGATAAAACGGGTGTCGGACTCGGAATGTATATCAGCCGTACGATAATGGACGCACACGGCGAAAACATTACCGTACACAGTAAATATGGAGAATTTTGCGAGTTTACTATAACGCTTAAAATGATATGAGTGAGGATTTAAAGGGCAAAAAATGTCTGCACGAGGGACATAGAGCGCGTATGGAGGAAAAGGTCCTTGCAGGACACGTTTCCACGATGACAGACGTGGAGCTTCTCGAAATGCTTCTCTATAACGTGATCCGCAGACAAAATACTAACGAAATATCTCATCGCCTTCTCGACAGATTCGGCTCGCTTGGCGCGTTGCTTACTGCAGATCCTGCCGCCGTTATGGATGTTGACGGAGTAGGCGACAAAACTGCGGTTTTCTCGGCGGTTGTGGGAGAAATGTATAAAAGAGCGTCGCGCGAAGGAGTCACATCAGTAAAATATTTTGACACTATCGAGCAGATAGGACAGTATTTTATCGGCGTGTTCAAGGGAGACAGAGACGAGTGCGTAATGATGCTTATGCTCGACGCTAAAAACCGTTTTCTCGACTGCAAAACGATACACAAGGGCGTTGTAAGCTCGGCGAGTGTGTCAATGAGAACGATAGTCAAAACGGCGCTCGACTTGAGAGCTGACCGCATAGTGGTCGCGCACAATCACCCGTCAGGAGACGCCTCGCCGTCGGATGACGATATAATTCTGACAAGAATGATAAGAAGAACGCTCTCCGATCTTGACGTTGACGTCATTGAGCATATTCTCGTCGCGGACGATAAATATATGCCGCTCATCAAGTATATGAACAGCGCGGCAGAGCGAAATTACGAATTTTGAAAGGTGCATTTATGCCTACGAACAAACAGAGCAAAGGCGAGCGCTTTGCGCGTACCGAAAAGCTTATCGGAAAAAAGGCGCTTGATAAAATACGCACCTCGCACGTTGCAGTCTTCGGACTCGGAGGAGTCGGAGGAGCGGCGCTTGAGGGACTTGCGCGCGCAGGCGTTGGCAAGCTGACTCTTGTCGATTTCGACACCGTTTCCGAGAGCAATATAAACAGACAGCTCATTGCCGACACCGAGACGGTCGGAATGCTCAAGACCGAGGCGGCAAAGGCAAGGGTAGAGAAAATAAATCCCGACGCAGAGGTTATCGCGTATAATATCTTCTATAACGAGGAGAGCGCGGCAGAGGTTGATCTTTCGGGCGTTGACTATATCGTTGACGCTATTGACAGCGTACGCTCGAAGGTATCTCTCGTTCTTCGCGCAGACAGAGAAAATATACCGATAATATCGTGTATGGGAACAGGCCGCAGAGTAGATGCACTCGGATTCAAGATTACCGATATATATAAAACGAGCGCTTGTCCGCTTGCAAGAGCGGTACGCCACGAGCTTCGTAAGAATGGCGTAAAGTCGCTCAAGGTGCTTTGCTCGGACGATGAGGTTTACGTGTCTCCCGAGAGCGAGGGTGCAGAAAACGACCGCACACCCGCATCGATTTCGTACGTTCCGCCGATTGCAGGATACCTGCTCGCAGGCGAGGTCATAAAGTCGATAGGTGAAATAAAGTAAGAAAAAAGGCAAGAGAAAAATCTCTTGCCTTTTTAGTATATTATCTCGCGAGCGACCTTTATAAATTCGCGCATTGCACGTGTGCAGTAGCGTCCTTTCTTGTAAACAATGAAAAGATTTCTGCTTCCGTGCTTTTCGTCAACCTTGTAGAAGAAAACGTTTCCGTGAGTTCCGCCGTATTTTACCAGCGTGTCGGTCACAAAGCAGGGACCGATTCCCGATTCCGCAAGGGCGTAGGATATGTTAAGCTGATCTACGGCAAAGGACACCTTCGGCGTTACCGAGCAGTCGCTGAATATTTTTGCCGCTCTGTAATGCATATCGTTTCCGCTTTTGAGAAGAATAAAGCTCTCGTCTCTGAATTTTTCCATAGGTACGGGAGAGATCTCGTCCATAAGCCTCGCGCCGCCGCGCACGGTTTCGGGAGTTACGCGGTACTCTTCAAGACCTTCGTTTATATCAAGCGACGAGGGAACGCATATAAGTATCTGCTCCTTGACGAGCGAGCTTCCCTCATACTGCTCGCCGATAGAGTCAAAGCTGTCTATTACGATGTCAACGCTTTCCTCTTTTGCCATCTTTTCAAGCTCATTGGAATGAGCCTCTATAAGATTCACCTTGATGTTCGGGTGAAGGGCAGAGAATTTCGTGATGATCCTCGGCAGAACGTAGGACGAAAGATAGTTCGATCCGCCGACGGTGATACTGCCTGTTTCAAGCGAGTAAATATCGTTTAATTTGCGCCCGAAATCATTTTCCGCTCTCATTATCTGCTCGGCTGTATAAATGTACTCCTTGCCTATTTCGGTGAGCTTTATTTTCCCCTTGCATCGCTCAAAGAGGGGAGCGCCCACGTCAAGCTCTATTTTCTGTATCGCCGCGCTGAGAGATGGCTGTGAAATAAAGAGCTTTTCAGCCGCACGCGTGAAGCTTTCTTCCTTATAAACTGCGTAAACGTACTTGTATTTAGAAAACATACCGTCTCCTCTGTTATAGTTTATTTCTATGATAACTATATTTTAAAAGTATTTGACTATATTATAACATTGTATTATAATAAAGTCAAGACTTTTACAAGGAGCTAACTTCATAATGTTCAAAAAAACAGCATCGTATTTTTTGATTGCCGCAATTGCAATGCTTTCGGCGTTCAATTACGCAATTTTTATATTCCCTAACCACTTTGCACCGTCGGGCATTGACGGTATCTGTACTATGATTCAGGACACGACCGGAGTCAGCATAGGATATTTTTCGCTTCTCGCTAACGTGCCGCTCGTGCTTATCGCGTTTTTTGGCTTGAACCGAGACTTTGCTATAAAAAGCACTCTATACATTCTGGTTTTTTCGCTGTCATCAATAATTATAAGAAGGGTTACTCCCGTCGGATTCGGTTACCATGCCGGCGCAGGCAACGGTGTCCTTCTGGCGGTGATAGCGGCAGGTGTCGTACGTGGAATCCTTTACGCTTTCACCCTTAACCTTAACGGCTCGAGCGGTGGAATTGATATAATTGCGGCGACAGTCAAGAAGAAAAGACCGTATCTTGATCTTATGAACGTCATTTTCTTTATAAATCTCTTTATCGCAACGATATCCTTCTTCGTTTACGGAATGAGACTTGAGCCGGTTATATGCAGTATTCTCTATTCGTTTATTACAAGTAGCGTAAGCTCACGCATAAGAGCGGGGAAGCACCGCGCGATGAAATATGAGATAATCACATCCGAGGCAGAGGAGCTTTGCGCGCAGATCAAGGAAAAGCTGAATCAGACTGCGACCGTGATCGATGCAAAAGGCGCTTTCTCACACGCCGATAAGAAGATGGTAGTTTTCGTTAGTGCGATGCATAACGTTCCCTACGTTGAGGAGATCATACTTACTATCCGCGATCCCTTCGTTTTCAAGAGCGTTGTGGATAATAGCGTAATTGGAATAGATTACAAATAAAAAACTCCCTTTCGGGAGTTTTTCTTTATTTTTCGTTGGTATAGACTTCAACGCAGAGACCGTGGCGCGAGCATTTGGGACAAGTCAGACGGCGCATCTTCGGGGTGTGATACGCCCAGAACATTTCCTTGAAGCTCGGTCTGAATATCTCGTGACATTCGGGACAGATGTACTTAACGTGACTGAAATAATACCTCGATACTATGATTCCCCACGGAATGGCAGCTGCCGCCCAGATGCCGAGCGTCCACCAGAGTCCGTGCGTGATGCCGAGAATTATTGCCGCTATCTGGAGAATAGATACGGGGAGACCGCCAAGTATCATAGTCCGGCGCATTTTTTTGAGATTGTTTCTTTGCTTCATAAAATATGCTATGTCACCGATAGAGTCGAGCGAAAAGCTGTCAAGCTCTCGAAGCTCGCGTCTGATTCCCTCTGTAAGATCGAGCTTTGCCTGACACTCGGAGAGCTGCTCTCTGAGTATCGTTTCCTGCTCGTCAAGTAGGATCGATATTATGTTTTCGGGATTTTTCTCGTCAAAGAGAGCCGAGATACTGTTTATCGGGAGTCCTGCCTCACGCAGAAAACAGATTATACGCATTCTCCTCAAATCGTTTTCGGTGTAGAGACGGCGTCCGCCCTCTGAAAGCTCGCTCGGAATGAGAATTTTTCTGTCGTCATAGTACTGTACCGTTCTGACCGATACACCGCAAAGCTTTGCGATTTCTCCGGTAGTGTATTTTGACATAGCCTGCCTGCCTCCTTTATCTGCTATTATACATCATTACGTAACGTGACTGTCAATACCTCACGCAAGGTGATTTTTTCAAAAAACTATATTTAAAGGCATACGGCAGATTTGCGCGTATGCCTTTTTGTGTGATTACTCATTTTCCTCGGGTTTATCGGATTCTTCCGATTCTTCCTCGGCTTCGATGATCTCTTCCGAAATTTCCTCGGTGGGCTCTTCGTTTTCGATAACCTCCCCAGACTCGGTAGCCTCATCATTCTTCGCACTCTCGGGAGTAGCGGCAGCCTCTTTTTCAAGACGCTCCTTCTCCTCGCGTGCCTTCTTCTCCTCTTCGTCGCGGCGACGCTTTTCTTCGTTTTCAGCCATCGACTTTCTGCGGCGGGAGTCCATCATTTCCTGAAGCTCCTCAAAGGTAGGCTCGCCTTCCATTGCCGTCTTGAACTGAATTTCGTCCATAGTCTCGTATTTTACAAGGAACTCTGCAACGAATTTAAGCTTATCCGAATGCTCGGTGAGTATCTTTTCAGCCGTTTCGTACGCTTCGTTTACGATTCTCTTTATCTCGCTGTCGATAAGAGCGGCAGTTGCCTCGGAGTAGTTCTTTTCGCCTCCGAAGTCCTTGCCGAGGAACACCTCGCTGTGTCCCGTTCCGTAAACGATAGGACCGAGAAGGTCGCTCATGCCGAGACGGGTGACCATCTTTCTTGCGATCTCGGTGGCTCTCTGAATGTCGTTGGACGCGCCGCCCGAGAAATCGTTGAAGGTGATCTTTTCTGCAACTCGTCCGCCGAGGAGCATTGCAATATGCTCGGAAAGCTCGGAGCGGTACTCGCTGTACTTATCCTCCTGAGGAAGATTCAGGGTGTATCCAAGAGCTCTTCCGCTCGGAATGATCGAGATCTGGTGTACGGGGTCGATAGAGGGGAGATAGTATGCAAGGAGCGCGTGTCCCGCTTCGTGATATGCGGTCTTGCGCTTTTCCTCGTCCTTTATCTTCATGCTCTTCTTCTGAGTGCCGACGATTATCTTCATCGTGGCGTCCTCAATATCGTTCATACCGATAAGCGCCTTGCCGCGTCTTGCCGCGAGAAGGGCAGCCTCGTTAAGAAGGTTTGCAAGGTCTGCGCCGGTAAATCCGGCGGTACTCTTTGCAACTGTGGAGAGGTCAACCTCTTCCTCAAAGGGCTTGTTTCTTGCGTGGATCTTGAGTATCTCCTCACGTCCCTTGAGGTCGGGATAGTTTACGGTGATTTCTCTGTCAAAGCGTCCGGGGCGGAGAAGTGCTGGGTCGAGAATGTCGGGGCGGTTTGTCGCCGCCATAACGATTACTCCGTCGTTTCCACCAAATCCGTCCATTTCAACGAGAAGCTGGTTGAGAGTCTGCTCACGCTCGCCGTGTCCGCCGCCGAGACCTGCGGCTCTGTGACGTCCGACGGCGTCAATTTCGTCTATAAATATGATACTTGCGGGATTTTTACGTGCCGTCTCGAAAAGATCGCGGACTCGCGAAGCGCCGACACCGACGTACATTTCAACGAAATCCGATCCCGAGATCGAATAGAAGGGAACGCCTGCTTCGCCTGCAACCGCCTTCGCAAGAAGGGTTTTACCCGTTCCGGGAGGTCCCATAAGGAGAACGCCGTGGGGGATCTTTGCGCCGAGACTTGTGAATTTTGCGGGATTTTTAAGGAAATCAACGATCTCCTGAAGCTCTTCCTTTTCCTCGTCTGCACCTGCAACGTCGGCAAAAAGGACCTTCTTTTTATCGTCGGGAACGTTCATCTTCGCTCTCGACTTGCCAAACGAGGGTGCTCCGCGTCCGGGCGCGCCCTTTCCGTTTGCAGACTGCTTGAATACCCAGATAGCGAGTCCGCCGAGCAGGAGAAGAATTGCCGCGTAGGGGAGAATCGACACCCAAACGGGTATAGACTTCGGCTCGGTGAGGTCGTATTTAAGCTTTTCGACCTTGTTGCCGCTTGCAACGTCCTGATTTTCGCTCTCAACCTTCTGGTTGTAAGCAAGTACGTATCCGTAGCAGTCCTCATAGAAGCGGTCACGGTCCTGAAGGATATAAACGATCTCCCTGTCAGACGTGGTCGTGACGGTCAGCTTGTTCGTTTCGTCAAGCTCAAAGGTCTTGACCGATTCCTTTGAGTCAACACCGATATTCTCGAAAAGCTCGACGATATCGCTGTAAACAGGCTCTTCCTCTCCGCTACCCTTTAAAAGAAGGGAAACGGCGCCGATTATTACGGCAACGAGAAGAACAAAACTTAAAGTTGAAAACAGATTCTTTTTCTTCATTATATAGCTGTATCTCCGTTTGATGTAGTAATGCGCTTTGCGTTATAGCGATCTCTTCATATAGTATATCGCAATTTGCTGTGAATTTTCATTGTTTTTCAAAGAAAAGGGGTCGCTGACGGGGAAGCCCGGGATCCAGACCGCTCCGCTATCCGATTCTATTATCGGCAGAGTGTCGCGGTATTCAAGCGGAATCTTCTTTTCGGAAAGCAGTTTTTTCAGCTTCCGACTCATTCCGCCGTAAAGGTATCTGTCACCCTCCTTGCGGTTTCGCGCGTACAGACTGTCGTTAATTATATCAAAGCTGACAGAGGCTTTGATAGATATTTTGTAAATATTTTGTTTGTTAATCAAATATTTACGAGTTTCTTCATTTTTGTCGGTATTTTCTTCATTTTCTTTGCAAATGAAGATTATCGAGCCGTCCTCGTCTATCACGTTTTCGCCAAGCGAGAGCTTTATGCGATAGGGAAGAGTCTCCCTTGACTTTGTCTCTTTTACAAAAACGAGACGTCCGTATTCAAGAGCGGCACATATTCCCTTTGGCAGACAAATGCGACTGTGTGCCTCGCCGTTTTCGATAAGAGAGATCACGCTTGATACGTGAACGAAGGAAAGCTCCTCTCCGCCCGACGCCTCGCGGTATCTTTCGCGTATCACTCTACCGAGGATAGACTTGTCAAGTGAGACAAGCGCGTCTATTTTGTCATCGGTAAACTCTGACGCCACCTTTTCAAGATACTCGCTGTCGGCCTGAAGCAGAGAAACACTTCGCGAGAGAGTGTCCTCAAGCGAGGGGTTTATAAGGAGAAGCTCGGGTACGATCTTGTGTCTTATAAGATTTCGCGAATAGTCCACGTCAGAATTTGTGCTGTCGTAAACGAACGAAATTTCGTTTTCACCGAGAAATTCAAGAATTTCTCTTTTCGTGCAGTAAATGAGCGGACGAACGATGTTTCCGCGTGCCGCAGGAATACCTGTCAGTCCCTTGAGTGCGCTTCCGCGAGCCATATTGAAAAGCACGGTTTCGAGATTGTCGGACGCGTTGTGCGCGGTCGCGACCCTCTCAACGTCATTTTCGCGGCAGAATTTATCAAACGCCTCGTAGCGGCAGTTCCGCGCCGCCTCCTCAAGACCGATTTTGCTTTCTTTTGCTATTTTCGGGACGTCCACGCGGATAATTTCGAGCGGAATATCCCAGCTTTTACAAAGATCACGGCAGAATGCCTCGTCGCGGTCCGCCTCACTTCCGCGAATTTTGTGATTTACGTGGAGTGCAAATAAAGAGAAGCCGCGTTTTACGGCTTCCTTTTTTAAAAGGTAAAGAAGCGCGACCGAGTCGGCGCCTCCCGAAAGACCGACGAGAAGCGACCTGCACGACAGCATACCGTACTGTCTTACCGCATCTGAAAATTTTTCTTCAATTATCGAATTTCTTTTCACTTCGTCGGACCTTTCTGTGTTTTTACGAGGGCTCCTCGAGGTTTGTCATAGTAGAGAATCTTGTGTACTGACCGAACCAGTTGAGCTTGACCGTACCGCGTCCGCCGTGACGGTTCTTCTCAACGATGACCTCGGCTACGTTGCCCTCCTGACCTGCCTCTGCATAGTATTCGTCTCTGTAAAGGAACATAACCATATCTGCGTCCTGCTCGATAGCACCCGAGTCACGAAGGTCGGAAAGCATAGGACGCTTGTTCGTTCTCGATTCGTTGGTACGCGAGAGCTGTGCGCAGCAGATGACCGGAACCTTGAGCTCCTTTGCAAGAAGCTTCAGGTTACGCGAGATCTCACTGACCTCCTGAACGCGGTTGTCTATCTTTCGGTCGCTTTGCATAAGCTGGAGATAGTCGACAACTACGAGTCCGAGATTCTTCATTCTGCGGAGCTTTGCCTTCATACCGGTAACGTTTATGCCGGTGGTATCGTCAATGTAGATGTCGCACTCGGAAAGGAATGCGGACGCCTTTGCGAGCTTGTTCCAGTCGTCGGGCATAAGATTTCCGCTTCTGAGCGCGGTGCTTTCAACGAGCGCCTCGCTCGAGAGCATTCTCTGAACGAGCTGCTCCTTGGACATTTCAAGAGAGAAGATACAGACCGACTTTTTAGTTGATCTTGCAATGTTCGTTGCCATATTGAGTGCAAACGCGGTCTTACCCATACCGGGACGCGCGCCCACGATAACGAGTTCGCCCTGACCGAGTCCGACGAGAACCTTGTCAAGATCGGAAAATCCTGACGGAGTACCTGCCGCGCTCTCGGGATTAGTTGCTATCTCCTTGATGTTTCTGTAAGTGTCTATAAGAACGTCGCGGATATGCGCGAAATCGTGGCTTTCCTTAGTCTGCGCTATTGCAAATATTTTTGCCTCAGCGCTGTCAACGATCTTGTCAGCCGCGTCCTGCTCGGAAAATGCGGTGTCGGTGATGTCCGCGCAAACGTCTATAAGCTGACGAAGGAGACTCTTGTCTCTGACTATCTTCGCGTAGTCCTTGATGTTAGAGGACGAGGGAACTATCTCGGCTATCGTGCGGATATATTTTTTCGACTGCTCGATATCGTAAACGTCCTCTTTTACGAGCATATCCATAAGAACGACGGGGTCGATGTCGCGAGCCTGCAAAGAAAGCTTCTGCATTGCCGCAAAGATCGCGCGATGCTCTTCAAGATAAAAATCGTCGCTCGTTATGATGGACGCAACGTCGTTTATTTTTTCGGGATCGATCAGGACCGAGCCGAGAACTGCCTGCTCCGCCTCAAGAGAGAAGGGGAGCTTTCTTAAAATATCGTTTCCCGATACGTTTGTTATGTTTGCCATATTATTTGTCACTTATAACGCTTACCTTGAGCTTGCCCGAAACCTTCGTGTAAAGCTTAACGTCCAGCGTGTATTCTCCGTAATTTTTGATGGGCTTGTCAAGAACGATCTTGCGCTTGTCGATAACGATTTTGAACTGCGATGCAAGCTCCTCTGCGATCTCCTTTACGGTGACCGCGCCGTAGAGACGGGAGTCGCTTCCCGAGGTAGCCTTGATAACTACGGTGATCTTTTCGAGCTTTGCGGCAACTTCCTTTGCCTCTGCAATTTCAACGTCTATCTTGTGCTGCTTTGCAGCGTCCTTGTTTTTCTGATCGTTAAGAGCCTTTGCGTCAGCCTCAATAGCGAGACCCTTGGGGAGAAGGAAGTTTCTTGCGTATCCGTCCGAAACGTTTACGATGTCACCCTTTTTGCCCTGCGCCTTTACGTCCTGTGTGAGAATTACTTTCATTGTATGTGATCCTTTCGTGATAAAATGCTTAGTTTGTGCCGCCGTCAAGCGCTACGTCTATCGACGCCTTGAGCTTAACGAGTGCTTCCTCAATAGTGATGTCGGGCATCTGAGTTGCGGCAGCGTTGTAATGTCCGCCTCCGCCGATGCGCTCAAGAATGAGCTGCACGTTGATAGTACCGCTCGAGCGCGCCGAGATGCAGATGCTGTTGTCTATTCTGCAAATTGCAAATGATGCAAGCACGCCGTCTATCGAGAGCAGACTGTCTGCCACCTTTGCGGCGGCAACTCTGTCTGCGGGAGTGTTGTTTTCGTCAAGGTTGGACGCAATAGCGACAACCTTTCTGTAAACGTGTATGTTCGATTTGAATTTCGCCTCGCGCTGCATATCGTCGAGATCGACCTTGAAGAGATCCTGAACGTCAACGGGATCCGCGCCCTCGCTTCTGAGGTAAAGTGCTGCTGCAAAGGTACGTACACCGATGCTCTGCGCGAAATACTTGGTGTCGAGAATGATTCCCGAATAGAGAAAATCGGCTTCGTTCTTGCCGAGACGTCCTGCGGGAAGAACCTGCTCGAGAAGCTCTGCAACGATCTCGCAGGTCGAGGATGCCGAGGGCTCGATGTAGGAAAGCAGGGGAGTCTTGTCAAATGCGTCGGTCTGGCGGTGGTGGTCGATATATACGATCTTTTCAGCCGATGCGGCAATATCGGGTGCGTAGAACTGCTTGGGGTTGTTCACGTCAACGATAATGACGAGAGTGTTCGAGCGAAGCTTGTTCTGCGCCGAGGTCACGTCTATAAACGCGTTTTTGAAGGAGCGCGATCCCTTGAGCTTTAAAAAGCCCTTTGAGAGGTTCTTGTCCTCGGTGTCAACTACGATATTACAGTCAACTCCGCAGTGCATACAGAATCTTGCGATACCGATGCTCGCGCCGAAGCAGTCGTAATCGGGGAATTTGTGTCCGAAAATGAGAACGTTCGAGCTGTCCGCGATAAGATTTGCAAGAGAAAGTGCTATCGAGCGCGACTTTACGGTCGAGCGCTTCTGCATAGTTTTGGTAACTCCGCCGTAGTATTCGATTCCGCTTTCGGTCTTGACTACCGCCTGGTCACCGCCTCGCGCAAGTGCCATTTCAAGGCAGGATCTTGCAGAGGTCTCCTTTGCGAGAATGGTGTCGCCTATCGTCGTTGTTCCTATCGAAACGGTGATAGGAGTTCCGCTTGTGCCTACCTTGACACCGCGGATCTTTTCGAGAATATCAAACTTCTTTGCGATAAAGGTGTCCATGTGCTTTGCCGCGAAGAAGAATATATATTTGTTTCTTTCGTATTCCTTAAGCGTTCCGTTTACAGATGCCGCCCAGCTTGCAAGAACGGACGAGATCTCCGCCGCTGCGGCGCTCGTGTTTTCCTGCTCTATCTGCACAAGCTCGTCAACGTTGTCAAGCACGATGTAAGCCACGAGTATTTCCTCGTCGCGCATCGTCTTTTTGACCTCGCAAAGCTCGGTGATGTCGGTAAAGAGTATCGAGGTGGCGCGGCTGTTTCCGATATAGAAGGGCTTGCCCGTTACCTTGTAGGGAACGTCGCCTATTCTACATTCGACGCCCTCGTTTTCCGCCTCAATGATAGCGTCAAGCGAGCTGTCGCAGAAGCTTTCAAGCTGTCTTGAATGTATCGACGCGCGTCGGCGAAGCTGTGCAAACTCAGAGTTCATCCAAAGAATGTATCCCTTGTCCGAAACGAGTATGACGGGCGCGTCAACTGCGCCGAATGCTCCTGCAAAGATCTCACCCGAATAGGATCTCGGATCGGTGGTCGAGAAGAATTTCTGATGGATAAGATGCAGAGCGACGATAAATACCGCCTCGCAGAGAATATAAACGATCATCGAAACGGGGATCGTAAACGCGGGGGAGAGCTTTGCGTTTTCCGAGGTGTAAATATCACCGAGCGCCCATGTAAAGAATACGGTTATAAGGATCATTCCTATAATGCGCTGTGTTGATTCGTGACGCAGAGCCTTTTTTATTTTTTCGAAAAATACGCTTGATTTCATACCTTAGAAGTGTACTCCTTTCGCAAACGAAAAGTTATAAAAGCATTATTTTTTATTGTTTTTCTCTTTTTTCTCGCCGTAGAAGCGCTCTCTGAACGGGGCGAAGAGATTGTCAAACGCGCCCGATACCGATACCAGTAAAAAGAGTATCGCGGGATTTTTCATACCGTATATAAGAATGAACAGAATGAATACCATTCCGAAAAGTCCGCCACGCTTAAATCTTGAAGGCGCAGAGCGCAGACCGATGAGCGAAAATCCCGGGGTGAGAATTATAAGCAGACTTGCCGCAGTCATATAGAGCACAGCGCTCGACCGGAAAAGTCCGAATGCCACGATGACGAAGCAGAGAAGAAATACCACAGAGGAAAGACGGCTCATCTTGAGCGGCCAGTGACCGATCTCGTCCTTGCAGACACCTCTGTCGAGAACGACGAGACGGGTAATGGTTGCCTCGATATACGAAAGCAGAAGAACGAGCGCTATAAGCGCGGCAGGGATCATAACCACCGCAAGATCGAAAAGCTCTGCCATCTGCGACGAGGTAAGTCCTGCGGCCTCGTATCCGTACGTCGAATAGACCGCGTTGAAGGTATCCTCAAGATGTTTGCTGATAACGCCTACCGACTTTGCCGATATTTCTCCGAACGTCTCGTAAAGAGTGAGAAGGAGAGAAAAAAGACCTGTAAGCGAGAGTATTACCGCGTTTGCAACTACCGTGTGAGTTTTCTCACAGCCGTTTTTCATACAAGTCGCAAGAACTACCGCCGACGGCACGAATGTAAGCGAGAGAAGAGTCTCTGCAAAGGGTGCGCCGAGCAGAACGTGTACCGCTCCGACGGTAAGTGCGGAAAGGGAAGCGACCGCTGTGAAAAGGAAGCGCTTGCCGCCCACGGAAAGCACGGTCAGCGCCGAAGCAAGAAGCATGCTTCCCGATATAAAAGAAAGAAGAAAGAGCATTGACGGATCGTACGGCAGGACCGATGCGTCGGCATAATAGCTTTTTATAAGTATGCCAAGCACCGAAAGCGCGCACGCCGCAAGGGACATAAGAAGAACTCGGTTCTTTTTGTTCCTTGTCACGCCCGTTTCGTTTATAGAAGCGTTCATTAAATAAGACCTCCGTGCCGTAAGGTATTCTACGGCAGAATATAAAAACCTACCATAGATTATAACACAAAGGATTGCTTTTGTAAAGGCTTAAAGGCACAAAAATCGTTGCTTTTTTGTTAAATAATATTATATAAAAGATATATAATTCAAAAAACTATTGACGAAACGCGAAAAAAGTTATATAATAACAATGGATTTTTATTTCAGTACGAAGATTTAAGGAAACATATATGAAACGTAGCTTATCGAAATATCTTGAGGCGGGAAAGATCGCCAATACTCACGGGGTACGCGGAGACGTCATTATTGATTCTCTTTGCGACAGCCCGAAGATACTTGCAGGTATAAAGACTCTTTATATAAAGCGCGCAGGAGAATTTATCTCTCTCAAGGTCGAGCGCTCTGCCGTTCATAGCGGAAGGGTACTGACTAAATTTGAGGGAGTAAACTCGCTCGACGACGCCCTTCTCTATAAGGGCAAGGCAGTCTATGCCGCAAGAGAGGATCTTTCTATCGAAAAGGACCAGGTCTTTATTGCCGACCTTATCGGACTCGACGTTTTCAGAAGCGATAATAACGAGCGTATCGGAAAGCTCTCCGACGTAGTAAACTACGGCTACAACGATATTCTTGAGATCGACCGCGGAGAGGGAAAACTCACCCTCGTTCCCAACCTCGATCAGTTCGTTGAAAGGATCTCACTTGACGAGGGCATCTTTATAATACCCGTGGAGGGACTTCTCGAATGACCTTTGACGTAATGACTCTCTTTCCCGAGATGATCGAAAATATCACCTCGGAAAGCATAATCGGAAGAGCGAGAAGGGCGGGACTTATAACCGTCAGAGCGCACAATATCCGAGACTTTTCCAAGGATAAGCACAGAAAGGTTGACGATACTCCGTACGGCGGCGGAATGGGAATGCTTATGGCCGCCCCTCCGATATACGACTGCTATCTTTCGGTAAAGGAAAAGCAGACGGGCAGCTCGATATGCGTCTTTATGTCGGCGCAGGGCAAGGTGCTCGATCAGAAGAAGGCGATAGAGCTTTCAAGGTACGATAATATAACCGTTCTCTGCGGACACTACGAGGGCGTTGACAGACGAATAGTTGACGAAATAGTTGACGAGGAGATCTCGATAGGCGATTACGTGCTGACGGGAGGCGAGCTTCCTGCCTGCATACTTATAGACGCGGTATCGAGAATGCGCGAGGGCGTTCTCTCGGACAGCGAATGCTTTGAAAACGAAAGCATTTACGGCGGAGTTCTCGAATATCCGCAGTTTACCCGTCCCGAGGAGTTCAGAGGACGCAAGGTCCCCGAGGTGCTTCTCGGCGGCGACCATAAGAAAATAGAAAAGTGGAGAAGAGAAGAGGCGCTCAGACTCACAGAGCAGAACCGCCCCGACCTTCTCGGAAAGAAATAAAATACGAAAAAATGAGAATTTCGTAGGAAAGGAAGGGCCATGGATAAGGATAACAAGACACCCGAGTCGTATAGCTCGGATTTCAGCTCCGATCTGAAATGGCGAAGCGATGAAAGTGAGCCAAGTGGCGAAGCGACACCTGAAAAGGTATATGCTCAGTCAAACGAAAAAAGTGCCGCTTTTACGGTAAGACCCGAGAAAAAGCGCAAGGGAATCAAGGCGGCAAAATGGCTTTTCGACAGAAAAGAAAGCTTTATAATGCGTGTGATCGACCGTACGGTCGTATCTCTGTACGATAAAACGAAAAACGGAGCGGTGGGACATTTCTTCACATCGTATGCAAAGACCGAGCGTAGCGTCAGTACCTCTGCAATCGTATCGACGGTCAGAAGAATATCAGAGTTCTTCAAAAACAGACGAAACGCGAAGATCAAAGAGGAAAAGGTTTACGACGATATTACGGGCGAGCTCGTTGCCGTCGTTCAGGATCCATCAAGCAGAAGGCGTTCCTTTATAAAAAGCATAGTCGGCGCGATAGGAGATAGCACGATAATAAGAGCCGTAAGGCGTTTCCTTTCCACACTCTTCTATCTCCCGATGTCAACCTACGGCGCTCTCCTTCTTTCGCTCGGAATAACGACGATTCTCGTTCAGGCAGCAAGAGTATTTCTCCTTTCGGGAGAGCTTAGTACCTCAAGCGTGGTGATAGGCGTTGCCTATACCCTCGTGTCGATGCTGACCATTTTCTCCGGTGACGTTTCTCTTGCAAAATACGTATGCGACAGTAAAATAGGAAGCTTTCTCCTGATGTCGGTGTTCGGCATCTCGAAAAAGACGCTCGACCTCGGAAAAAGCGTAAAGAAATACCGCTTCTGGGCATTTCTTATAGGTCTTTCGATAGGACTTCTCTCGGCGGCAGTCAGCGCGCGCACGATACTTCTTATATCGCTCGTTATGGTACTTGCCTCGGGAATTGCGATAAATCCCGAAAGCGGAATAGTGCTCATAACCTTCGCCCTCCCCTTTGCCTCGCTTGTAAAGGGCGGAGAAAGCTACCTCTGTTACGCCGTTCTATATACCGTTTTTGTATGGCTCTTAAAGGTCATCGGCGGAAAAAGACGCATCTCCCTTGGTGCGCTTGAGCTTTGGATCTCAATTTTCGCGCTGTTCATACTCGTTACGGGCTTTGTCTCAGCAGACAGAGCAGAGGCGATCAGACACGCAGGACTTCTCGTCTCGGCACTTCTCGGATTTTTCGCCGCGTCGAACCTTCTTTCCTCGCGCGCGTGGTTCCGCCGCGAGACAAACGCGATACTTCTCTCGGGATTTATCGTCTCGGCGTACGCCGTATATCAGTGGATCGTCGGATCGTCCGGCGCATCGTGGTCACTTGGAGATATGCTCTCGCTTGACGTTACCTCGGTGTTTGCAGACGGAGAGACTCTCTCCCTCTATCTGATAAGTATATTCTTCTTCGCTCTGACAGGTATCACCTCGCACGAGCGCGGAGGCGGAAGATTTTTCTCCTTCGTAGTTACGTCAACGTCACTTCTCGGAATTTTCTTCGCGTCAAGCATTTACGCCTGGGTCGCACTCGTTGCGGCGATAGTTCTTTACTCGCTCGTCAAATCGAAAAAGAGCGCAGCATCTCTTTTCGGACTTCTCGTTCTGCTTCTTCTCGCAGTTTCGCTCGTTTCCGAGCTTCTTCCGAGTGCCGCTCTCGGTGCATCGGACGGAACACTTGCCGAGAGAATTGAGGTAATGCGTACCTCGGCGCAGATGTCGGGTCAGTACCTTATCAGCGGAATAGGACTTGGCGAGAGCGTTTTCCGGAACGCTTACGCATCGCTTTCGAGCGCGGACGGCATACACGCGACCGACGGCGGAAGCCTTGTGACCGAGCTTCTCATACGCCTTGGATTTATGGGCGTTGTGTTCATTGTAGTAGCCGTAGTTCTTGCATACAGACAGGCATTCTCAACGCTTAAAATATCTTCTACCGATAAATACGCCCAGAAATGGACGGTTGCGGCAATCTGCTCGCTGAGCGGAGCGCTCATCATCTCGCTCGTTTCTTATATATGGAGCGACAGCTCTATGGCGCTTATGTTCTGGATAGTTCTCGGACTCGTCTCGGCAACACGTAAGATGACCCTCTTTGAAAACGTTGGTACGTCTCACGAAAGCGGACCGAGTATAGAACTTCCGATAAGTAGCTTCAGAAGAAAAAAACGGTAAAGGCTAAAAGATAACCCGAAAGGATAACAGATAAGATGAATACAAAGAAAAACATCAAAAGAAACGGAAAAATGAATTTCGTTGACTGGTTTCTCGTCGCTCTGGCGCTGATCTCGGTTGCGGCATTCGTTTACTTTGCTTTCTTTTCAGAGCTTGATCTCTTCGGCAAAAAGGAAGAGAACATTTCGGTAGAATACACTCTGCGCGTTGAAAACGTAAATGCACAGTGGATACTCGGACTTGCAGATAACGATCTTCCGTCCGAGAGAAAAGAGCTTAAGGCAGATTTCATAGGAGTCGGCGACAAGGTATATTCCTCGTCTGACGGCGCACTCATCGGAAGAGTTACCTCGGTATCCTACGAGCGCTCGAAGAATCCCACAGAGGCGTATGACGAAAACGGAAGCCTCATTTACGCCGATTATTTCGGACACGTTGATATAATCATTACCGTCAAGGGAGACGGAGTTAATGCAAACGGAGTTTACGATATAAACGGACACGAGATAAGAGTCGGCTCTGATATAAGCTTCAGAACAGAGGGCTACACCGCGCTCGGCAGATGCGAGAGCGTTGACGGAAAGGAGGCGCAGTAATATGGCAAGCAGCATAAAGGAAAAGAAAACGAGATTCAACCTCGTTGACTTCATAATAATTGCAGTAGTCATAGCCTGCATAATCGCAACCGTTTTCAGAGGCGCTATAATAGATAAGCTCAAGTTCTCCTCGAACGCAGACACGGCAAAGGTTTACTTCTACGCTGAAAACCTTACCGAGCAGGAGCTTGCCTTCATCACTATCGGAGACGAGCTTTCGCTTGACGGCGAGACCTTCGGAGTTATAAAGGACTACGTCAGCTATTCGCAGACGGTAGTCGTTCCCACCACCGACAAGACCGGCTTTACCTCGGCGACCGACGGTAGCCTCTACACGATAACCGGCGAGCTTGAGATCAACGGTCAGAATACCGACGAGGGCTTCTTCTTCGCCTCGGATACACACGTTGGAGTCGGCAAAGTGCTGGGACTCGAGGGCAAAAACTATAATATTTCTATTGTTATCACCAAAATAATGGAAAACTGATTTAAAAGTTTACAAAAACTATTGATTTTATCTTTTTTATGTGTTATACTTAAGCTAATGTAGAAAGGAATGGTATGTAAGATGATCTCTCGCGACGTAAAAATAGTTAATACGATTGGGTTGCACGCCCGTCCCGCGACCTTTTTCGTGCAGAAAGCAAATTCTTATAAATCGTCTGTATGGGTTGCAAAGGGAGATTGCCGTGTTAACGCGAAGAGCCTTCTCGGCGTTCTTTCTCTCGGCATAGTCAAGGATACCCTTATAACGATAGTTGCAGACGGACAGGACGAACAGCAGGCTGTTGACGGACTTTGCGCTCTTGCAGAAAGCGGATTCGAAAACTGAAATTCGGTAGAATAATGGGCAAATCGCAAGTGGCGGTTTGCCCTTTTTTACACAAAAAATCCAGATCAAAGAAGGGATTTTGAAAATGAAAAGTATTCTCGATACGCTTCGTGAAAAAGCGAACCGACTCCCGCTTTCTCCCGGAGTATATATAATGTATAACGCATCGGGAAAGGTAATATACGTTGGTAAATCAAAGGCGCTCAAAAACAGAGTATCGCAGTATTTTTCGGACACCGAAAAGGACGTAAAAACGGCAAAAATGGTCTCCGACGTACGCGAGTTTGAGTTTATGCTCACCGATACCGAGATAGAAGCGCTCACGCTTGAAAACAAGCTGATAAAGCTTTACAAGCCCAAATATAATATTCTTCTCAAGGATAATAAGAGCTATCCTTATATAAAGGTTACCGTCAACGAGCAGTATCCTCAGGTCCTTTTTACGAGAAAGCGTCTTGCGGACGGAGCAAAATATTTCGGTCCGTATTCGGGAGCAGGCAAGGCGGTCTCTATAATCAAGACCGCGCAAAGAGCCTTTATGCTCCCTCAGTGCAAGCTCGAATTTCCGAGAGACATCGGCAAAAGCCGTCCCTGTATATACGCGCAGATAGGTCAGTGCTGTGCGCCCTGCACGGGAAACGTCTCGGAAAAGGAATACAAGGAACGCTTTTCGGACGTCGTTTCCTTCCTTCGCGGCTCGTACGGTGACGTTAAAAGGTCACTTACGTCGCAGATGATGTTTGCATCTGATAACCTTATGTTTGAGACCGCCGCTCTTTTGCGCGACAGAATAAAAACTCTTGAAGCGCTCTGGCAGAAGCAGAAGATACTCACCTCGCCCGATGCAGAGTACGACATCATCTCTCTTTATAAGGACGAAAAATGCTCCTGCCTTGCTCTCTACTACGTGCGCGCAGGCGCGGTAATGGACTCGGACAATTTCGTATTTTCCGCCGAAAAGATAGTAGATAATAACGAAATACTTGCATTTCTTTGCGATATGTACTCGCACAGAGAATATATACCCTCGACGGTTGTCAGTAAGATAGATTTCAGTGCGGAGGAGCTTCAGATATTCAGCGAATATATGGAGAAGACCAAGGGTGCGAGAGTCAAGATAAGAACACCTCAGCGCGGCGAGCTTAAAGAGCTTTGCGAGATGGTCGAGTCGAACGCCGCCCTCCACGCAAGACAGTATCTTGCCGACGCTGAAAAGGATAGCGAGGTGCTTATCAAGCTCGCGCAGATGCTCTCGCTTGAGGTAGTACCCGAGCATATAGAATCCATTGATATTTCCAACTACGGAGACGAGAACATCACTGCCGGAATTATATCGGTAAAAAAGGCAAAATTTGATAAAAAGGGATACCGCACGTACAAGATAAGAACGACCGATATTCAGGACGACTATAAGTCGATGTGCGAGGCTCTTGAAAGACGGATTTCGCACGCCGACGAGCAGAAGCTTCCCGACCTTTTCCTTCTCGACGGAGGCAAGGGACACGTGTCGGTAGTAAAGGATCTTTTCTGCCGTCTCGGAGTGGACGTTCCCGTTTTCGGTATGGTCAAGGATGAGTTCCACAAGACGCGTACTCTTACCGACGGAGAAAACGACATCAGCATAGCAAAGGAGCAGTCCGTCTTTATGCTGATATACAAGATCCAGGAGGAGGTACACCGCTTCACCGTATCGACAATGCAGAAGGCAAAGAGCAAAAAGCTGACGAGATCGTCGCTTGAAAATATTGACGGCATCGGAAAGAAAAAGGCGGCCGTACTGCTCGCACATTTTAAGACTATCGCATCTCTCAAAAAGGCGGAAGCGGACGAAATATCTGCAGTGAAGGGAATATCGGTGAAGGACGCCGAAAATATCAGAAAATATTTCGACTCGCACAAATAAAATGGCGCTATCTACTTGACTGTTTGCGTCACATAAAGTATAATAGAATTAAATATTACAAAGTAAAGGGATTTTATTGTGAGAATTATTACGGGAAGTGCCAGAGGCACAAGGCTTGAAACTCTTGCGGGCGAGGACGTTACCCGTCCTACCGTTGAAAGAGTAAAGGAAGCCATTTTCAGTATGATAAATTTTGAGCTTGAGGGCAGAAACGTGCTCGATCTTTTCGGCGGAAGCGGACAGATGGCACTTGAAGCGCTCTCGCGCGGAGCCGAAAAGGCAACTATCTGCGACAGTAACAGAGATGCTGTTGCGGTAATCAAGCGCAACGCGCAGAAAACGAAGCTCTACGAAAAAACGAAGATCCTTTCGAGCGACTATAAGGCGGCGCTCAACGGCGCAAAGGGAGAAAAGTTCGGTATCGTTTTCCTCGATCCGCCTTACGGCGAGAGCGAAATGATGACCGAGGCTCTTGACAGACTCGTGCGTCTCGATCTTCTCTCAAACAGTGCGATAATTATCTGCGAAAGTGATAAGAAAACGCCTATGGAGGCAGAGGGACTCCGTGTCCGCAGATTCTCGAGGTACGGAAAGGTGTACATCACCGTACTCACTAACGCTCCCGAGGACGACGAGGAGTAATCATCGGAGGGCTTTATGCAGGAAATCGGACAGGCGCTTAGTATTTTAGGCGCGGTACTCAGCATCATTGGATTTCAGATAAAGAAAAACAAGCCGTATTTCGCAATGCAGATCGCAATAGGCGTCTGCTTTGCGCTGAGCTTTACCTTTCTCGGCTCGCTTTCGGCAGCACTTCTCAATATTGTGAATATCGCGAGAAGCACTCTTCTGTCAAACAAAAAAACGGCAGGGAAGAAGCCGTATCTCCTTATGCTGAACGTTATGTATTTAACTATCGGACTTCTCGGTATTTTCGTGTTTTCAATGCCGAGCGGCGTAAATAGAATGATATTCATATTTGCAGTTATCGCCACCGTTCTCGGCAATATCGCAGGAACGCTCTCCTACTGGACGCGTGACGGAAAGAAGATACGCATAGTTCAGCTTTCCTTCGTTTCGCCATGCTGGATATTCAACAACTGCGTTGTCGGATCGTATGGCGGAGTTGCGTGCGAGGTATTTAATATGATCTCTATCATCGTTTCCTTCATCCGCTACGGAGTGAACGGATTCGAGCGCGCAAACGGCGAGAACGCATAGCTTACACCCGGAATTTATTTTGCCTATATGGCAGGAGGATAAAAACATGGACAATATCAGAATCGCACTGAACAACTGGCGCAGAATGATACTCATTCAGGAGGACGCCGATCTTTCCGATCCCGCAGTTAAGCAGAACATCGCTAATATCGAAAGAGCTGCGGAAAAAACGCTCGGTATTTTTAAGCGTGACGCGAGTGATTCGCTCTTTTTGGGAAGAGCACCCGAGACAAGCGCCGATATGACGACCGAATACGTTAAGATATGGAATATCGCAAAGTCGTACGGATCGTACGGAACAAAGCACTATCAGAGTGAAGAAATTCTCGATATACTCCTTTTCTGCCTTGAATGGATGAATCAGAACCGCTACGGTCAGAAGGAAATAGACGGTGTGGGCTGGAGAGATATGCGTCAGTTCAACTGGCACGACTGGGATCTCGGCTCGCCCGATAACCTCCTCAATATTCTCGTCACCCTTTACGATAAGGTTCCGCTTGAGGATAGAAAGAGATACCTCAAGGCGTTCGATTTCAGAGTTCCCGTACCGCGTGACTACGCATCCAATAAGACTCATTTCGAGAAATGCTGCATAGGATCGGGACTCCTTCAGGATAACGAGGAGAAGATCTACGCGGCGATAAAAGCGTGTGAGGATACCAATATCTACGTTGACGGCTGGGAAAACGACGGTCAGGGATTTTATTCGGACGGCTCGTACATATTCCACACTCGCCACCCGATGAACGCAACCTACGGAAATATCCACGCAAAGTGCGTTGTTGAGATATGCAAGATCTTCAAGGGAACGAAATTTGCCGATCCTGACCTTGAAAAGAAGACCTGCGAGTGGGCAGAGAACACCTTTGCGCCCTTCATCTCCAAGACTGTTGCGGCTCGCCGTGTCTGCGGAAGACACCCCGACCACGGACTTCGCGGAATGGGACTCGGTATTCTCTATAACCTTTGCGAGATAGCAAGTCTTACTGACGATCCTTATTATAAGCATCTCCTTCTTCAGGCGGCAAAGCGTAACGTTACCGCGCATCCCGAAATGACTGCGGGAAGCAGGGCGCTTATCGACTTCTACGCGAAGCTCTCGTCTGACGCAAGAAAGATAGTCAAGGAAGCAATCGAGGACGAAAGCTTTGTGGTCGAGGACTATAACCTCAATAAGGTATATCATAATTCGGATATAGTTATGCACCACAATAAGGGCGTTGCGTACGCACTTGCAATGTCCTCGTCGAGAATGTATAACTACGAGTGTATCAACCGCCAGAATCTTGACGGCTGGTATATCGGTGACGGAATGCTCACCGCTTATGCAGACGATTTCTACGCATATTACGAGGGCGAAAAGTCGGATAACCCCTACCGTAAGCCGGGTACTACGGTTGACGATAGAGAAAGACAGCTCCTTTCGATAGCACAGGGTAACGAGTACCTCAGCTCGCAGGACTTCGTTGGCGGAGTAAGTGACGGAGTTTGCGGCGCGGCGGCTATGCGCCTTGAGGGTTACCACGGCACGGGCGAGCTCGTTTATACAAAACATTACAGACCGACAGGCGACTACGGTGACGCTCCCGAGAAGAGAGATGCAACCCTTCTCGCTAAAAAGGCGTACTTCTTCAACGGCGAAAGAGCGATCTGCCTCGGTGCTGATATTTCGGCAAACGATAATTCTAACGTCCTCACCGTTATCGATAACAGAAAGACCGCAAAGGATATAAAGCCTATCGGCGGCAAGAAGATAGACGTCACTACCGAGGATCAGAAGGTAGAACCCGGCGCACGCGGACTCTGTCTCGACGGATTTGGCGGCTACTATTTCCCCGAGGATATGGACGTTTCGGTATGCTACGGCGGAGACAATAAGGACTACCTTGAGATCGTCGCTTGGCACGGAAAGGATCCGAAGGACGCATCTTACGCATATCAGATACTCCCGAGACTTTCGGAAAAGGAGCTTGAGGACTACGTAAAGGATCCCGATTTCAAGATCCTTGCAAACGATAAGTACACTCAGGCGGTAGAATATAAGGACGGCAAGAAGATGTACGTCTTCTGGGCACCTCGCAATTTCGACGGTATGATGGTCTCCGCTCCCTGTATCCTTATGGTGGCAGACGGAAAGTTCTACGTCAGCGATCCTACCCATAAGCTCCCGAGCGTTACTATTATCATCGGCGGCAAGTTCTACGACTTCGATCTCCGTAATAAGTACGGCGCAACCGTTGTTAAGGATATTTAAGGAAATAAAAATAAAACCCACGGGAAAGGCTGCTTCTCATAAGGAAGTTTGATTTTGTTTGTAGGGGCGTTCATCGAACGCCCGCGGGCGACCAATGGTCGCCCCTACGGATAAACAAATTTGATACGCAGAAAGCAAAGAGATAACCCCCGACAGATGCAAAGTCTGTCGGGGGGGGTATTACGTCAAGTCGTATGTAGTATATTTGGTCTGCAAAAGCAGTTTTTGAAGTTTCAAAAAACGTTCTTGTCTTGTTCCGTGCAAAAGATGATTTTGAAAAGGAAATACAAAAGCTTTCCGAAAAACGATTTTAGTTTGTAAACCGTTAGTATATAGAAGAATATATCCTTTTTCGATATTTCTTTCGCCGATGCACCTGTTATTATTTGTTGAATAGGTATCTTCAAAGTTTTTTGCACACTCTTCAAAATCAATTTGATGTAAGCCGTCTTTAGCTTTGTATACAAGAGAATCCGAAAAGTTTTCGGCCTTATTTCTATTTACCGCAAAAATTTGATGGTCATATATGATTATTTCCATAATGCGTTCTCCTTTTATCGCTAGTTTCGCCTTTGTATTACAAAGGCATCGGGCAAAGCCCATACCCCTAAAGATGCACGAGCGCAGCCTAAGGCTCTCCCTCAGGGAGAGCTCCCGCGGTAGCGGGTGAAAGGGTAGTCGTTGCAACAATTTGCCCTCTCCGTCGGCTACGCCGCCACCTCTCCCCAAGGGAGAGGCTTTTCGTTAACCCCATTATATCACAAATCGGCAGAGAAAGCAAGAGTGATATTCCGACTTCGTCGGAGTGATATTATCGCTGACGCGATAGTGATATTGAAGCCTTGCGGCCTCAGTGATATTCTATTCGCCTTTCTAACTCGCGTAGCGAATACCACTCGGCGTAAGCCGAATATCACTGCGTAGCAATACAACTCGCCAAAGGCGAATAGAACTGGCGTGATACTCCGATAAGAGTATCACGCCAAACCGTGGGTTTTTATTTTATATTCAGATTTTGTATTCCTCTTGGAAGAAGCCCCAGATGAGATCCATTCCAAAGCCGGGCGCTTTGGGAACGTTGATGAATCCTTCATTTATTATATATCTGTCGAATTCAACGCCCTCTGTCTCGTCGGGAACACCCTCGATGGTGGGTACAACGTCGGGGAATGCCGCCGCAAGATGCGCTCCGTAGTGTGTTTTCATCTTGAAGGGCCAGTTGTGAGGAGATGCAAGCACGCCGTACTCCTTGAGCTTAGGCATGATCTCTCTCCAGTGTGTGAGTCCGTACGTGCAGGTGTCCATAAGAAGCACGTCAATAAGCTTCTTCTCGCAAAGCTCGTGGAGAAGGGGCATATTGTACTGGAACTCTCCGTCCGCTATAAGAGTTTTCGGAGAATACTTTGCAAGTATCTCGCGCAGACGGGAGAATCCGTCAACGCTTTCAAGGAAGGGCTCCTCGAGCCAGTAAAGGTCGAGGTCCTGGCAGGCGTCCATAAACTTTTCGGTGTCCTCAAGAGTGAAGGCATCGTTTGCGTCGGCGAGAAGCTGCGCGTCAGGGAAGTGCTTTTTGATCTCGTGCATTACCTCGATGTCGCGGCGGAGACCTTCGTCGTGATCCATCCACATTCCGCCGCGGCCAACCTTGACCTTGAATCCTCTGAAGCCGCAGACGTCCCAGTCGTACCGGCAGTTGCGTATGATCTCCTCAACTCCGCCGGGGCGTGTGTCGGGAGAAATATCATTCATATATATAGCACCGTCGTAGCAGCTCACCTGCTCGATGGGCTTTACGTCGCGTCCGATCGAGAGAATGTCAACTACCGGTATGCCGAGTATCTTTCCTGCGAGATCGTGAAGGGGGACGTCAAACGCACCCGAAAGATTTAAAGGAAGGAGCATTCCGCGATTTACGTCGAAAACCTCGCTGACCTTCTTTCCGAGAAGAAGATCCTTGTTTTCCTCGGTGCAGCGTCCTTCGCCGAATCCGTGCGCGCCCTTGTCGGTGTATATTTCAAGTATGGAAAACTCTCTTCCGTAGCGATGCTCGGCAAGACGCGAGTTCTTTCCGTAAAGACGAGGGTATCTCGTTCTTATGCGTCTTGTGACAACGCGAACTATTTTGTGTTCTGACAGAATTTCGTTGTAATTCATTGATGATCCTCCGTAAAGTGCGTTTCTACATATTGATTATAACGCGTGCGCGTGTGAATGTCAAGTCTTATGTGCAAAAAGCACAAAAAAGTGCACTCAATTTAGGTAAAAATACACATAGGAGGAAAAACGGCAAAAAATCTCAATTTTTTTCAAAAAAGGTATTGACAAAGCGATTTTTGCGTGATATAATGCCTAAGCACCTTTGCGGAGGAGCAAATAACACTGCCGAAACTGCGGTAAATACAAGAAAGTTTAAAAAAGTTGAAAAAAACACAAAAAACTTTCAAAAAAGGTATTGACAAAGCGGAAAGGTAGTGCTATAATAACAAGGCTGACCCCAAAACGGGGAAAGCGAGATCGGTCCTTGAAAATTGAACAACAACGAGAAAGTACAAAGCTTAAGATT
>JAZSKY010000012.1:0-6354 GCA_045535095.1 Eubacteriales bacterium
TTGCCCATATTGCCGATGTTCTGAATGAGGCAGTATTTGTTGAGGTTGAAGGACAGGTTGATGAGATCCCTCAGCTCGGTGAAGCCTTCTTGTTTCATGGCTTCGTAGAACTGTTCTTCCTCCGTACCGAAGAAGCTCTCCCTACGCTTGCCAAGGTAGTTCAGCTCGTCCAAATTGGCGAAGCGGTCTTTCAGATGGTCGAGGTCTTCGGGGAAGATAACGTCCGTAACGAACAGTTCGGGCGGGTTATCATCAGCGGCGTGTATCTCCATGAGCGCCGACAGGAGCGTGGTTTCGGAGCATGGAAAGTGGATGTCGACCAGGTGGTCGTTGTACTGTACGGTTACCTTGATCATTGGTTATTCGTCCTTTCCGTTGTTTTAATTGCGCCGAGGCCGAATCTCCGGATCGCCATTGCATTGCATATCAGCTCGAACAGCTTCGGGGGGATGAGGTCGGTGTCGGCGAGGTCTGCCACGGTCAAGTGCTTTGTGCCGGGGCAGAGGTCTTTGGCACAGCAGAAAAGGGCGTATCCGTTTTCGTGGATATTCTTGAGCCGGATATCCGCAAAATTGATGCTGATCTTTCCCACGTGGCGTTTGGATAGATTCCACAGACGAAGGTCTGCGGTCAGAAGGTACAGAGCTGCCATCATTGCGTAGTCCTTCTTGTCCTTTTTTCTGATGGCTTCCTCAAATTCGCTTTTGTGCTTTTCGTTCTTGTATCGCATAGGGTTCATCTCGCTTTCTTTCAGATATTTGTTGAGACGGTGTCGGAATCGTCTGTGGTTGATTGCTTTGGTGGTTTCGGTCAAGATCTCTCGGTGGGTTGCCGTTCCGTCCTGTATTCGCAGAATGACAAGCGGTTCTGTGGGACGGCTGCCGACGATGACGACACCGTGTCCTCTTGGTTTGAAGTTAGGAATGCCGACCATCATTCGCTCGTAATATCGGTCGGAGGGGTTGTCGCTGAAATACATCCGTGTGGGACTCCTTTCTCTGTAAACAGAAAAAGCCCACGGTATTGTTTGGGGTTCAAAACCGTGGGCAATATATTTTCTTACATATTTAATATTGGGTTTTCGCCGTCATCGAAGGTGGGCGGATTATCCTTTAGGTGTGGATACGCCGTTTGGAGCTTTTCCATCAGCTCCATGAGACCTCGATCCTGTTCGTAGGTCAGCGATTCACAGTTATCTCTTGCGAAGGCTGCACACTTGAACAGTTCCTCGGCTTCTTCCTTGGTGAACAGCTTATTGTCATCGACGAGTCCGGCACGGACGGCGAAGTTCTCTTTGGAGACGAGATAGTCGGGAGAGTAGTTGCCGTGAGCAACGTATTTGCCGCCGTCTGACTGCCGCCAGCTACAGAACATAAAGCCGTGCTTTTGACTGTACATTCCGGCAAACACCACGTCGCCGTACTCGGATAACTTGCGGTAGTTCTGCACGTCCTTCGGCTTCATTTGTGGTGCTGATTCATAGAGGCCGACATATTCACGGACGGTTTCGGCATCGTCCACTAAATGCATGAACACCTCACGGGATTCGGGATCGGTGAGATCTTTGCTGTTGTAGTGCATAAATCCTTCGGGGTTGATTGCGGTCAGATGGACTCCTTTGTGCGAGATGAGCAGGAGCTGATCTGATTCGTCATAATCGGTGATGCATCCGTACTGCTGTGCCTTTCGCTGCATTTCTTCTTGGTATATGGTCATTTGGTTACCTCCGTTATTGCTGTGATAATAAAAAATCGGAGGACAGATCCTGTACCTCCGTAATGTTTGTCAGATAGGAAGGATCGACGATCACCTCGGATTCGTTCCTTCCGCTGAAGTATGCGTATATATGCTTTTTATCGATCTGTGCTTCGTAGACCGTTCCGTTCTCGCCGAAGCGGTGGGCAAACCATTCGGCTGTTTCCTGATTCAGCGACCAGGACAATGCCTTCACGCTTTTGGCGTTGTGTGGGGTTACACCTCGGTAGACGGTCACCGTATCATCCAATGTCTTGAACTGGATATATTCGTCTTGCTCCATGAGGCAAGTGGGATCGGCTTGCTTGAACATCCGCAGGAGCTGGTTGACGGTAACGTTCACGTCCTGGTGCGGTGCTTCAGATCTCGTCCATGCACTGGCAAGGATTTGAGACATATCTTCTCTTGAGAGATGGGGCATTGCGAATTTCAGAAAGGTCAGCGCGTAGGGCTTGGTGACCATCATATATATTGCGTAGGCATTATCTGCCTTATCGATCTGCCGAGCTATAGACTGTCGCCACTTGCGTTGTGCATCATCTTCTGTGAGATCGATCATCTCCACGCCACCTTTGCCATCGGGAATGGCACTTACTCCGGTGTCGGTGAAGGGGTGAAGGTGTCTCATCGGTGAGTATGGCGTTTCATTGATCTCTGTGGAGAGCAGAGCAAGGGCTGTTTGTTTGACCTTGGCTAAGTCGGTTTGCTTTCGCATCGTTTTCCTCCTTTCAGCGGAAATAAAAAAAGCGCATGGACTTGATTGATCCATGCGCTTGACTGCGGATATTCGGTTGTGTGAGAGTTCAACTCATTTCAGAAAGGGAAAAGTATCTTTTTCACATCTACAAAATCGCTTGTTGTTTTTTCTGCCGTAGAAACGGCGAAACCCCCGATAAAATCGGGGGTTTCTTGGGCTACATCTTTTTTGTAGCCTTTTGATGATGGGGGAAGGTGGATTCGGACCACCGAAGTGAATGCACAACAGATTTACAGTCTGCCCCCTTTGGCCGCTCGGGAATTCCCCCATAAGTATTAAGTTAAACCGCTTTAGCGGCTCGTTAAAGCTGGTGAACGGAGTCGAACCATCAACCTGCTGATTACAAATCAGCTGCTCTGCCATTGAGCCACACCAGCGTTCTTGCCCGTTTCACGCGGCAGATTGTATTATATCATAAGCTTTTTACTTTGTCAACAGTTTTTTGAAATTTTTTTATATTTTTTCTAGAAAAGCGCACCTGCGTTGATTTTTGCTCTGAAAAATCAAAAAATAGCCGTATGTTTCGCCGATAAATATACGATCGTTAGGCAAAGAGGGGTGTAGTTTAGTTTTTGTAGTGTCGTCTAGTATAATGGAGATAGCAAAAAGAAAGGAGGAAGTATATGAGAAATTATGTTGTGATTGTTCGCGATTTTTGTTCTTGGCAGCATCAACCGTCCGACGAGTATCTTTTCGTTATGGATCGAATCTATGTCAGTCCTGTTGTTTCTATTGATCTGGAGAACGGAATAGACAAAGCGCTGGACACTTTTGACGAGAAATATAGAAAATATTTTTCTCATTTCCTGCACCTGAATTATGAATTAGTTGAGGTGTAATTAAACCACAAACGGACGCGCAAAAGCGCGTCCGTTTTGGTGTTTTATTTAAAAATACTTCCTGTCAAGCGAACGGAGCTGTATCGCCTCGGCGATATGATGCGCTCTTATCGTTTCGCTTTCCTCAAGATCGGCTATCGTACGCGCTACGCGGAGCAGTCTGTCGTGTCCTCTTGCAGAGAGTCCAAGCGACTCGAACGCCGCTTTGAGAAGCTCGCGTCCCTCATCGTCGGTCTGGCAGTAAGTACGCACGTCGGAAGCCGAAAGCGATCCGTTTGCCTTTGCGTCCTGCGAGTTTTTCTCGAATCTGCGTCGCGCAAAGCTCCTTGCCTTATTGACTCGCTCGCGTATCTTCTCGGACGACTCGGAGGGAGTCGGATCGGAGATCTCGTCAAACGAAATCGAGGGAACCTCTATCTGAATATCTATTCTGTCGAGCAGAGGGCCGCTTATCTTCGAGAGATATTTCTGTATGTCGTCCGCCTTGCAGGTGCATTTCTTCGTCGGATGACCAAAGTAACCGCAGCGGCAGGGATTCATCGCGCAAACGAGCATAAAATCACTCTGGAAGGTGAACTTTCCGAGCGCTCTCGTGATCGTTATCTGTCTGTCCTCAAGCGGCTGACGGAGAGTTTCGGTCACCTGCTTGTTAAATTCGGGAAGCTCGTCAAGGAACAAAACTCCGTTATGCGCGAGCGAGACCTCGCCCGGTACGGGAATACTTCCGCCGCCCGCAAGAGACGCCGCTGACATCGTATGATGGGGCGATCTGAACGGTCTTGCGGCGACAAGCGACGAATTTGGGGGCAAAATTCCCGAGATCGAGTGTATTTTCGTGGTTTCTATGGCCTCCTTGAAGGTCATTTCGGGCAGTACAGTCGCAATACGCTTTGCGAGCATACTTTTTCCCGTTCCGGGAGGGCCTATCATAAGTATATTATGCGATCCTGCGGCGGCTATTTCGATAGCTCTTTTCGCTCTTTCCTGACCGCGAACGTCCGAAAAATCAATGCTCGAGCTTGCCACGCTGCTGAGATATGCGCTCTTATCAAAGGTGACCGTCTCAAGCTCTATCTTGCCATTAAGAGCATCGTAAAGGTCGCGTACGTTCTTTACGGGATGCACGTTTATTCCCTCAACTGCCGATGCTTCTGCCGCATTTTCGACCGGGACGTAGAACTCGGTGAAGCCCTCCTTTGCGGCGGCGATGCACATACAGAGTATGCCGCGCACGGGTCTTACCTCGCCCGACAGAGAAAGCTCTCCGATGAAGCATTTATTCGAGAAATCGCAGTCGATATTTCCTGCGCCCGCAAAGATTCCGATGAGCATTGCAAGGTCAAATGCCGAGCCTGCTTTTTTAATGTCGGCAGGCGCGAGATTTACAACGATCTCCGAGTCAGGGAAGAGAAGTCCCGAGTTTTCGGCGGCGACTCTTATTCTCTCTTTCGATTCTTTTATGGCGTTGTCGGGCAGTCCGACTATCTCGAAAAGCGGCATTTTGTCGGACACGCTGCACTCGATAGTGACAACGAAGCCGTCGGCTCCGAAAAGCGACGCCTAATGAAGAACTTTGAGGATGTTTTTTTCGTAAAACCTTTTGTGAAAAGGTTTTCCATACCTTTCTAAAACGTTCCTGAAAACCCTTTTTGAAAAAAGGGTTTTCAAACTTTCCCAAAAACTTTACTTAAAGGGAAAGGGAAGGGTGTAAGCCCTTTTTCTTGATAAGACTTTATACCAAAAAACACGGAAATCTTGGGGAAATCCGTGTTTTTATTTTCTTATTTTACGAGCTTTTCAACGAGATCGTAAAGACGCTTTATCTCCTTGGTACGAAGCGTGCTGAGCTCCTTCATAGACTCGATCTGCTCGTCGGTAAATCCGTCAAGGTCGCCGTCCTTGAGCTTGCCCTTGAACATTCTGTCAACCGTGAGGGCGTACTTTATCTCCTCGGAAACGATCTTGCCGTTGCGCTTGCAAACGACAAGGTTGCTCTTTCCGGCAAGAAGGAGTTCAACTGCCTTGGCGCCCATCTGGGTAGCCATAACTCTGTCTGCAACGGTGGGTACGCCGCCGCGTACTACGTGTGCAAAGCGGGCAAATCTCGTCTCAACGCCGGTCTCTGCCTCGATCTTGGGAGCGAGGGTCTCGCCGTAATTTCCAAGTCCCTCGGAAACAACGATGATAAAGCTGCGCTTTCCTGCCGCTCTGAGATCTGCAATGCGCTTGATTATTGCCTCCTCGTCGTGAGGAATTTCCTTGATGATAACAGCCTCTGCGCCGGTTGCTATTGCGCTCTCGAGAGCGATATATCCTGCGTGTCTGCCCATTACCTCGACAACGTTACATCTCGCGTGAGACTCACAGGTGTCGCGCAGACAGTCTATCATATTAACGGTGGTCTGAAGTGCGGTGTCGTAACCGATAGTAGCGTCGGTAGCGGTAACGTCGTTGTCGATCGTGCCGGGGATACCGATGCAGGGGATTCCGCGAAGGGTAAGGTCGGTAGCGCCTCTGAAGGTGCCGTCGCCGCCGATGGCAACTATGCCGTCAATACCGTGCTTTTTGCAGGTTGCGATAGCCTTCTGCATGCCCTCCTCGAGCATAAACTCGGGACTGCGCGCAGAGTAGAGCGCGGTGCCGCCTATCTTGATTATATGGTTGACCTCTCCGGACGATATGTCGCGTACGTTTCCTTCCATAAGGCCCTTGTAGCCCTCGTATATAGCAACGACGTCAACACCGTTTGCTTCTGCGGCGCGGGTTACTGCGCGGACTGCCGCATTCATTCCGGGAGCGTCTCCGCCCGACGTGAGAACGCCTATTTTCTTAAACTTATTCATATATTTGCCTTTCCTACCCGAGGTGACGCTACGTAGCGCTCTCGGAAAACGTTCATTTTTTCACATTCTATATAATAATACATTTTTTTCTAAAAATCAAGGGGTTTAGAGCAATTTGGTTAATTTTTTGACAATGACTCCTTGCACAAAAGAAAAAACG
>JAZSKY010000068.1:0-28277 GCA_045535095.1 Eubacteriales bacterium
CTTAAGATCTCTTGCATTGAACCAGTTCTTTTGTGCCGACGTTGCAGACTCTGTGAAATCCTTTCTGAGATAAAGAACAGCGTTTTTATCTGCCGCAGAAAGATTTACAGAGGTGAATGCCTTAGTAAATGCATCCCACGACGTATATCCCGCTACTACCTCGCCGTTCTGGAAGAGAACGAAGGGGTAAGTATCGATAGGATAATTGGTATTGGAAATCGCTCCGTAAGGAGTGATCTCAACGTCTGCTTTGAGCAGAGCATAGGCGTAAGGAGCAGACATGCTCTCGGTCTTATACTCAAGAACGTCGCCGTTCACTGCATTGTGATAGGTAGAAAAAGTTGTCTTTTCGTTAAGAACAAGGTTGGTATAACTACCGCTTGCATTCTTATCAAAAACCACGGTATCGTCAGTACCAAGATTATAAATTACGGTATTTGCAGCAGTATTACCCTTGATACTGCCACCGATAAGCTTGAGATTTACGTCTGCATTATTATACGGGTCTGCAAAATTGAAAACGGTTACTGCGCTACTTGCACCCGATATGTCGATATAACAGTTTTTAACGGTGAAATCAAACTTAGCGTTTCTGGTATCATTTGTTCCGTTATACATGGAAACCATATTCGCATTCGAAGACTTGTAGAATATGTCAAGATCCTCAAGGACAAGATTTCCCTGCATATTGGTAAAGTTACCACTCGTCTGGAGGTCCATAAGATGCGCACTACCCGATATATTGAGGGTGCCGTTCTTGATCGCAAAGGTGGGCACAAAGGTATCGTGTCTTGCATAGAACTTAACGAGAGACTCGCCCGTTATCTCAAGCTTGTTTCCGTTAATATCGAGAGTAAGTACACCGGGATTGCTTGCAAAATACTTAGAAAGACTGCTGTCTCCCGCGTAGGTGTAGTCCTCCGACATTAAGATATTGTAGTGCTTGAGCTTTCTGCCCTCGACACCGCCAATACCGTTGAAATCCATAATTGCTTCTACGGTTTCGACCCAGTTATCGTAGCTTCCAAAGTGAGAAGAAACGTTGCTGGGATCACCGTCATCGTCAAGGAATACGTGGAAGGTGCTCGCATCATACTTTTCGGTAGGAATGTTACCGTACTTAGTGGTAGTCCAGTTATCGCCGTAGTCGAGGCAAAGCTCAAACTGGTTCTTATCCTTAAGGTAAGCATTCTGTCCTGCCGCTTCGCGGATAGAGGAGATATGCTCAACGTTAATTACCTTTCCGTCAGCAGATACGTAGAATACGGTTACAAGACCAACCGGCTCGATCTCGCTATCGATGGTCTGACCGTCGATAAGCATGCAGCTTACCGTGTTGCCGTTTACGCCCTTAAGCTGGCTTACGAGTATATCGTCAACGTCAACGTGTCCTGCAAGGATCATTACTACGTTTTCGTGGAGAGAAAGCGAGGTTTCCCAAAGCTCTCTCGGAGAAACGTTACCTCCGGTTGCGGTTTCATACCATTTGTCGTTGGTAGCATCCTCTGCGGGAGTCGTGGTTTCAATGTCATCGCAGAAGGATCCGTCCCTGGTAAGGAATGCGTGGAGAGTGATTATTGCCTTGTAGTCAGCATTTTCTTCAAGGAGAGAATTGAGCCAAGCTACACAGTCTTCGGTAGGATAGTGATCGAGGGTAAAGATGATGTACTTATCCTCGCCGATAATTACCTTACGGTAGGTGTCCTCGATCTTGCTTTCGTCAAGGAAGCCCGCCATAGGTCTGCCTTCGCTGTCATTTACCTGAGAAAGCGCTACGAGGTCACTGTAATAGGTATTACCCTGTCCAAACTGTCCGTTAAAGCCAGAGGAAATATCGTGGTTACCTCTTACGAGAGAGTAGCCGATCTTTCCGTCAAGAAGAGATATTGCGCTCTTTGCGAGAGCCCACTCGTTATCATAATGGATCTGAGTGGTTTGGAAAGAGTTCGTGATGTCGCCGAGTCCCATAACGTACTGGATGTTCTTATCGTTCTTATTGTTAAGGATCCAGTTGTAAAGGGTCTTCATATAAGCCTGCTCGTATTCGGCATAGGTGAGACCGGGATTCGTCTTAAGCGCTTCTGCATAATTCTTTGCGTCGGTCTGGTTGATATTCTGAGTATCACCGACTACAACGAAGGAATAAACGTAATCACACTCGGTGTGATCGCAATCTCCGCCCTGACATTTAACGAGAGTTTTAGACGGTGCGCTTATCCAGTCGCTTTCGGTAACCTTGCTTGCCGCATTAACGTTGTTTATGTTAATGGAAAGCGCGATACCGACAACAAGTGAAAGCGCGAGAATCGCTAAAAAGATCTTCGTTTTTTTCATGTTTTGCTCCTTTCATTTTGTTTGGAAGATAAGACGCGCATCTTTTGAGCATCGGCAAGGTCTGTCTCTCCTCGACCGAGCAGACGTTGACTCAAAACTCAAAAAACACATGATTTATCTCCGTATGTTATCGATTTATTCTAACAAATATTATATGTCCTTTCAATATTGCAAAATAATAAAATAACGAAATGAAATAATTTCAGCACAAAATGAAATAATGCTCTGCCGATTTTTGTCAAAAAAAAGAACGGCTACGAACAGCCGTTCTTTTTTATATTATTTAAAAAATGCCATAAGCAGAGTTCCTATAACCATTAGGCAAAGTCCCGAAAGTGACTTTGCGGAGAGCTTTTCCTTAAATACGATATATGAAAAAGCAACTGTAACAAGGATGCTGAGCTTATCTATCGGAACGACTACGCTGACGTCTCCGTTTTGTATCGCGTGATAATAGCAGAGCCACGAAGCACCCGTTGCGATACCCGAAAGACAGATGAAGAGAAGCTCCCTTTTGTCTATAATCTTAATTCCCTTTTCCTTGCCTTTGGCGAAAACGATTATCCAAGCCATAATCAGAACTACGCCCGTACGTATAGCAGTTCCGAGATTTGATTCAACTCCCGATATTCCGACCTTGGCAAGTATAGAGGTCAGAGCCGCAAATACCGCCGAAAGCACCGCGTATATCATCCACGCGCTTCCCTTCGCTTCTCCATCGGACTTTTTCTTTTCTATCATAAGAAAGATTCCGAGCGCGAGAATAAGAGTTGCAACGAGCTTGACAGCGAGATTTGACGTCTCACCGAAGCAGATTATAGCAAGAAGAACTGTAAGCACCGTGCTTGACTTATCAATAGGAACTACCTTATTTATATTGCCCATTGAGAGCGCCTTGAAGTAGCACATCCACGATGCTCCCGTAGCAAGTCCCGAAAGCACGAGGAACACAAAGGACGTTCCGCTTATCTCCCCGATCTGCTTATAAGAGCCGACTATAAAGACCATTATCCACGAGAAAATCAGGACTACTACCGTACGCAGTGCGGTGGCAAGGTCGGAATCGGTCTTTTTGATTCCGCACTTTGCAAGTATTGAGGTGAGTCCTGCAAAAAAGGCGGACAGCACCGCTGTCATTATCCAAATCATATTTCAGACCTCCTATACCGACATTATAGAACATTATTTGCCAAATTTCAAGGTGAAAAACAAAAAAACCGATATGAAATCGGATTTTTTGAAGGTTTTATTTTAGTAGATAACGTCTATCTTGACAAGCTCGATATTGTAACCGGTCTTATACTTGTTCAAGACTCCCGTCATATAATAGAGGGTCTTTCCGTCAGACGAGAATGTCAGTGAGGGAGAATATCCGCACTGATTCTTCATTCCTTCTTTGGTCGGAATTCCGTCGTTGTTTGCAACGCTGTAAACGAAGGGGTTTTTGAGCGCAACGTAGGTTTCTCCGTAGTCAAAGCTAAGGAACAGATCGGTCTGACTGTAATCATCGCCCGCCCAGGTTCTTCCGTAAACTACAAGCATACCGGTAGATCCTACGGTCGGCGAGTAGGTTACCCAGGGAGAAAGTCCTGTATATCTTCCGTCTGCGAGCATAGGAACTGTTCCGGGATCAGCGATGTCCCAGTTATCAAGCGAGGTCGATTTCTTGTAGAGGTCGGGAGAATTGATATAGGTCACACCGTCAACCTGAATCTGTCCGTTAGGTCTGCCGGGCGCGTAAACAACTATATCGTAAACTGCGTAATACTCACCGTTGTTCATCTTTACTACCGAGATCCTTCCGGGACGGTAATCGGGATCGTCGCAGGCAACGATCTCAAAGGGATCGCCGTCCGCACCGTTTTTACCGACTACTCCGTCTTTACCTACCCAGTTTTCCATATCGGTCGTGTACTTATAAACGAGCTTCTGATCGTGTGTGGGATCGGAGTCGTCAGAATAGAAGCAGTAAATTCTACCGTTATCATAGATAAGGTAAGGCTCCCAGACACCGAGGTCAACCTGAACGCCCTGATAGAACTGTCCTCCGCCGTAGTCTATATTATAAAGCGCAGTCCAGGTCTTACCGAGGTCGCGGCTCACATAGAACGTGATCGTGGAAAGGTTTACTGCACCTGTATTTCCGTCACTCGACGTTCCTGCAATAATTATGTCACCTTTCTTAAATTCTCCCATATCAACGGGCATTTCGTAAATGAAAGGCATACGTCCGCCACGCAGACCCTTCTCCGAGTTGATGGTGTCGAACACCTTTGCGGTCTCGGTCCAGGTACTACCGTCATCGCGGCTTACCAACACGGGATAATAGCTTTCAGATGCGTTAAGCGTAGCGATAAGCATTCCGTTATTTTCAGCGTTCGGCTGATACTGAAGCTGAATCATAGTAGGATATGCCAGAGTTCTCGTATCGTTAATGCTGTTTCCGTAAAGAATGGTCGATTTGCCATACGAAAATTCCACGAGATTCTCGGGCATAATTGTCGTAGAGGTGCTTACTACTCCGCCCTTTGAATATCCTGCCTCGATGCTGAGAGTTCCCTCTTTCTGCGAGGTAGATATGAAATTCGTAGCGAATACCTTGAGCGCTCTTACGGTTATGTCGTCATTTTTGCCGACGATAACGATCTTATTTGCGGTCGCTTCAATTATATAAGCCTTCTCGCTTGAAACCGTATTCAGCTTTTCAAGTGCCGCCTTGGATTCTACGCGGTTGGTCTTGCCAACGAGTATTTCTTTAGTGGAAGCAGTGTCCTCGCCGGGTGCCGTCCAGTCGTCCTTAACACTGAGAGTCACCTTTGCGCTCTCATCTATTCTGTTCTTTATTGCGCCTGCGGCGGCTTTAATGTCATTACTTGCTCTTTCGGGATAAACTATCGTAAAGTCGGAGATAGCGTATCCTACTGCTTCCTCGGGAGTTTCAGTTACATCGTCCTTGCAGGCCGAGAAAGAAACTGCGAGAGAAAGAAGCATTACAGCGCACATAAGTACCGAAATTATCTTTTTCATTGGAATATATCCTTTCGTCTTATTTGAGTTCTATCTCGATAGCAGCAACCGCAGCAGCAGGAAGCTCTACCTTATTTCCTACGATCTCAAGCTCCTTTACAGAGAAGCAATCACGGTTTACAGGTGTGATCTCGAGAGTGGGATCTTCTGCGATATAGAACATCTTTGCGCTCGCGATCTCCTTACCGCCAAGGTCGAGATCGAGAGTCTGCGCATAGTGCATATCGGTATTTGCAACGTGAATGAATATCTTGTTATCGGTCTTAGATGCAACTGCGTCGATCGCTCCGTTATAGGAAAGATCTACCGCGTTCTTACCCTGATGATGAACGAAGAGGCTCATTACTGTACCAATAGGCTGGAGATACGGAGTTCCCCAAGTAATGGGCGTGGGGAGCATAAGCGCATTTACCTGCCATACGTTACCGAAGAAGTCTGCCATAGTTGCAATATCGAGAACGTCGCTATTACGCATAATAACGTTGAGGCATCTTGCGTAGGATACGCCTGCCATCCACGAGGAAAGAACCTCGTTTCTGTTTCTTCCGGGGAGCTGATAATGTCCCTCGGTCATAGCGAGACGCTTGGAGCCGCACTGCGATCTCATTCTTTCGATATGTCCCTCGAGCGACTTGTATGCGTTCATCATGTGAAGCCATGTGTTATCGGGACCTTCTCTGTATTTCGTTCCGGTAAGGGGCGAATCGGGGAGACCCGAGTTGAAGTGGTGGTGGAATGCGATCATATCGATTCCGTCAACCTCACTCATCTTCTTGCACCAGTTTCCGTCGATGCCTGCCTGCTCCTTGTTTACCGGATCGTCACCCCAGCCGATAAGCTTTATCGAGGAGTCTGCAGCTCTCATAGGATCGATAAAGCGCTTTGTTGCCTCAACGCACTGATCGCTGTTGTATCCGCGCTTATCGTAAGAGGTTTCGTTTCCTATCTGCCAATATTTGATGGTGAGCGGATCCTCGGAGCCGTTCAGCGCACGGAATTCGTTATTTTTATCGTTACAGTATTTAACCCACTCTGCAGCCTCGGCAGCAGTACCGAATCTGTCGGTTCCGTTCTTGGGATGCGCCCAGTGCATACGTCCGTCAGACTCCATATTTACGACCATAAGCGGCTCTGCGTTTACCTTACGGCAGAAATCAACGAACTCGTGAGTTCCTACCATATTTGAGTAAATTCCGCCCCAGCAGTAGTTCATCATGGGGATTTTGTTTTCAAACTTACCTACCGCCTCTTTCCAACGATAGTAGGAAGCAAAGCATCCGCCGAAGCGAACCATTGTGGGAGCAAGCTCGCGTACCTTATCAATTACCTGCGGATACCACTGACTTTCAACGAAGTCCCAAGCGGCGTCAACAGACGAATCTGCAACTCCGAGCGGCTCCATAAACTTTATAATAAAAGTACAAATTTTTGAAAGGTTGGTCTAAAATTATGATCACTTTAAAGGTTGGCACAAAAGACAAGCACACAATTCCCCCCTATCTCTATATAATCTCTCCGCACCGATTTGTAAAGAGACTATCGCGACAAAATCAAAATAAAATGTCTTATTTTCGTAGTTTTTTCGGTTTTTATATTGATTTTTTATAAAAATTGTGATAAAATAGCGTCATGGCACAGAAAACCAAAGCAAAAAAATCGTTTTTTATGGACGTGTACGGAGCGCATCTGAACGTGTTTATCGCAGGTCCTTCTCCGCGAATCCTCGGCGAGACTGCACGCTCAAGCGACCCCGAGCGAATGAAAACGATACACACTCATTTTACATACGAAATATTCTTCGTCACCGACGGAAGGCTCGAGCTTGTCAGCGAGCGCGGAAACACGTTCTACGAAAGGAAGATCGTAATAATCCCGCCCAAGATCAAGCACTTTACAACACCTAGCAGCCGCGGTTGCTTCTGTCTGCTCTTTTCACTTAAGGACGCAAAGGAGGACACACTTCCCTTCGCGTTTCTCAAAATGCTTGACCACAAGGAGGAAAACGGAGTCGTTTGCGACATACCGATAAACGACGATATTTCACTCTACATCCGAAAGGTCTCGGACAAGCTTGAGGAAAAGAGTCCGACGTCCGAAAAGGAGGCGGAAATTCTCATCTCGCTTATTTTCCACGAGATGATGCGTATGCTCTCTCCCGAAAGCAATCATTCCTTCGTTGAGGCTGAGGAAAGCAATCACATAAACGACATCGAGACGTATATAAACTTCAAGTTTTATCAGAAGATCACCCTGTCCGACGTTGCAGAGCATGTTTTTCTCTCGACGAGACAGGTTGCGCGAATAATCAAGAAGGAATACGGATGCTCACTGAGTGATCTTGTCACCGATAAAAAGCTCGCGTCCGCCGAGATACTGCTACGCAATACCGATATGAAGATAAGCGACATTTCGCATCAGATAAACTTCGGCTCGGAAAACTACTTTTTCTCGCTTTTCAAGAAAAAGTACGGATATTCGCCCCTTCAATACAGAAAAATGCTAAAAGAAAAGAACGGATGAGGTCATCCGTTCTTTTTGTTATGGAAAAAATATCCTTGCATTTCGTATATTGCCTTGCCTGAGAGGTAATGCTCCTTGAGCGCTCTTTCAAAACGCGTGTTTCCGGGAAGCTCGGAGATAGAAAAATTCGTATCGGGCTTCTTGAATATAAAATTGAACACTGCGTTTCCATGACTTTTGCAGGTGAGCGCCTGAAAGCGCATCTTGAATTTTGCGATGTTTGAGTCCTCGCCGAGCATATCTATAAGCTGAGGGTCCATCAGATAGCTACCGCAGTAAAACGCCTTATATTTCCATTCGGGGAAATATTTTGAGAAAAACTCCTCTGCCATATCGAGAGATGTGTCAACGTCCTCTGAAAGAAGCCTTCCGTCTGCAGGAATATGTACTCCAATTACGGGATCGCCCTCGCAAAGCACCTTTTTCCACTCGTTTTTAGGAAGAGATATTTGCTCCTTTTCGACGTATCCTCGACCGTTATAGGGGTATCCGTACCACGCGTCAGAATCCTCGGTAATATCCGCAGTCCACGCCCCTTCGGTATCCTCAAAATGCTTTGCTCCAAGGGCAAATCCGCTTTTGTGGAGGGTGATGCCACTTGCTATCGGAATATGCTTTCCAAGCGAGTTTTCGAACACGCAGACCTTACTTGCAAGTGGGAAAAGAACGTCGTATTCAAGGCGTCCGACTCTGAAGATCTTGCCGTCTATTGCGCGCTGATTCCACTCGATGCTCGAGTAACCGACGTTGCCGTCGTGACGCTCGGTGTACATCGAAACTCCGTATTCGATTCTCGCAAGAGTGTTTCGTATAACGTTCTCCGGGAGATCTCTTTTCTTCATATTCTCGTATGCGTACGGGAGCATAGAAATTGCCGCGAGAGCGCCTATAAGATCGTACGCAACGTTCGGATTGCCGCTCGGATCCTTCGGCTTCTGAAGGCCTTTTACGTCGTTTGGCGCACTCTCTCTGTTTTCAAGAGTCTTACACAAAAGCGCGAGAAAAGCGGTCAGATATTTGTCGTTTGATACCCTTTTCGCACACTCCTTGAAGGAGTCTCTGAAATTATCGGGAGTACCGTATTTTTCATAAAGCTCGTCAAAATAGTCGGGAGAAAATACAAGGTATTTCCCCTTTTCGAGATCGGAAAGCGCTAATGGGTATATTTCTTTCCAGTGTTCGGGATATTTTTCATATCCGAGGTGTGACATAAGCTCGCTGAAGGTGATGTCAGAATACATAAAAAGCTCCTTATATTCCAAGCGTTCGCGCGATTTTGAGAATTGCGATCTGCGTTTTGGCGTCTTTAATTTTGCCGCTCATGACCATATCGACAGCCTTCTCAATCGGCACCTCCTCAACGAATAAAAATTCTCCGTTATCGAGATGCTGATCGGCCTTTTTCATGTTACGCGCAAGAAAAACGTATATCTTCTCGCCGCAGTATGCCGGCGTGGGATAAAGCACACCGAGATCCTCTACCGAATCTGCGATATATCCCGTTTCCTCGGAAAGCTCGCGCAGAGCGGCACTCTCGGGATCCTCGCCCCTTTCAAGCTTGCCTGCAGGTATCTCGTAGATGACCTCCTTATACGGGTATCTGAACTGCCTTACGAGTACGATATTATTATCCGCGGTTATCGGGACGACACAGACTCCGCCGCTATGCTCAACCACCTCACGAAAGGCGGCAGAGCCGTCAGAGAGAATGATATCGTCTCTTTTTACTCTGATTATCTTTCCGCTGAAAATCTCGGTAGAGCCGAGCGTTTTTTCGTAGAGGACCGCTTCGTCGCTCTCCCTTTTTGAAAAGACGCATCCGCAGAAATTCTGTCTGTAAAGCGAGTATTTCTTTGAAAGCTCGATGCTCTTTTTATAGCCCTCGTTCTTCTTGAAGTCAGAGGGTAACCATTTCGATTTTCCGCTCTCGGCAAGGGCGTATCCTATCTCGTTTATCGCCTGCGCGTTTTTCAGAGGACTTATCGTAAGCGTTGTCGAGAAATAATCGTAGCCAAGCTCGTTTGCCTTTTTAAAGGTCTCCTCGAGGCGCAGACGGTAGCAGACCTTGCATCTGTCTCCACCCTCGCGGCAGCCCTCGAGTCCGTGAACTGCATCAAAGAATACTTTACCGTCGTATTCGCCCTCCAGAAAGTCAACACTGTGAGGTGTTTCCATCTCTCTTATAAGGCGCTTTTGCTCTGCGGCACGCTTTAAATATTCGTCGCGCTCGGTTATGTTGGGATTATAATAAAATACGGTAATATCGAGATAATTTGCAAGATACGATATGACGTAGCTCGAGCAGGGGGCACAGCAGCTGTGGAGAAGCAGTCTTGTGCCGCTCGGCAGATTTTCGAGAAGCTCGTCAAGAGCCTTCTGATAGTTGATTTTAGCCTTCATTTTTCTTACTTTCTTCGATCTTTTTAAGTGAATCTTCCTTTAACTGCTCGCGGAGCGCTCTCGTCCACGGAGACCACTGTGCCTTGTCCTCGCCGTAAGAGAGATTCATCCAATATTCGTCGGGGATCCATGTTGAAATGGGCGCTTCGTTATGAGAAACGACGGCTTCCATATTGTCAAGCGCCTTGTAGAGCTTCGCCTCGGGAGTCTCGAGCGCATTCATCTCCTCGTAAAGCGCGGAAAACTCCTCGCGGTAGCTTTCGGGAAGCTTTGAGAGAAGGTCGGCTATCGCCTTTTCTTCCTCCGCTTCGTGCGACTTAGTCTTTAAAAACGAGGGGATATCACCCGTCACCGCCTCACCGAAATCGTGTATAAGGCACATTTTTATAAGCTTGTTTATGTCAAGCTCGGGATACTCGTCTGCGCAAAGCATCGCCATTACAGAAAGTCGCCAAGAATGCTCGGCAACGCTCTCGCGACGTCCGCTTGACGTCCACGAATGACGGGTATTGCACTTGTTTTTTTCTATAATTCCGAGAAAATCGATATATTGACGTGGATTCATTTTTATCTCCTGACTGAATACTTTACCTGAATTATTTTATCCTAATTTATACCAAAAGTCAAGTAAGTACGCAAATATTCTTGACAAGATGGGTAAATACTATTATAATAACTGTAAAGAAATCTATTTTCGAGGAAATTAAAATGGCTATATGCTACTGTAAGGACTGCAAAAACGCATTCGTTTCACACACCGAGTCGGACACCGCAAAATGCCCGAAATGCGAGAGCGAGTGCAGAGCGCTTTCCGAAAACGATATAAAAGAACAAAGAGATGCTATATACCTCTCTGCGATGCACAAAAAGCAGATAGCTCTCTATCCGAGAGACCTTGAGGAAGCAAAAAATCTCTTTGTCGCGCTTGGAAAATACCGCGACTGCGAGGCGCAGACAGAGTCTTGCGAGTATCTTGCCGCGCGAATGACCGAGCGCGAGATAGCCGAAGAGAAATCGGCATCATTTTCGCCCGAAAGGATAAAAAAGGCTTTTAAAATAACTGCGGCAGTTGTCGTTATTATCGCACTTTTGAGTGCATCGCTTCTTCTCCTTATCTCGCCTATGAAATACGCATCGGCAAAGAAGAGATTCGACAAGGGAGACTACGAAAAGGCGTCCGAGATCTTCTCCGAGATCGCCGATTATAAGGATTCAAAGGAATATCTTGAAAAGATCTACGAAGCCTTTACCGAAAAGGAAGGAAAAAAGGTATCCTGCTCGGCGCTCGAGCCTTATTTTTCACTTAGCGGAGACGGTGGGATCGTCTTTACACGAAGCAAATATCAGGGCGACGGAAGCATCGTGATCCCTGCGATCTTTGACGGAGTGACTGTCACAGAAATTGAAAACAATTCCTTTAAAAACTATGCAAAGCTGAAGTCGGTCTCTATTCCCGACGGCATTGTAAAGATAGGCGACTACTCATTCTACGGATGCACCGGGATAACTGAGATAAATCTCCCCGATAGCGTAAGCTCTATCGGACAGTACGCATTTATGGGCTGCACCTCTCTTGAAAGGATCAATATTCCGAGCGGAGCGAGTGAGATAAGCGCGTATTCGTTTGCATCCTGCGCTTCCCTTTCTTTCCCGACGCTCCCCGACAGCATTACGAAAATAGACGCGTCTGCGTTTATCGGATGCGCGTCCTTTGAGAAGGTAATTCTCCCGAAAAACGTTACGTCCATCGGCGTGCACGCGTTTGACGGATGCGCGAATATGACCGAGATAACCCTTTCGGTAAACGTTACCGAGATCGGTGACAACGCATTTAGCTCGTGCGAGAGACTTGAGAGCGTAATATATATGGGAAGTGCCGAGGATTTTGAAAAAATCGAGATAGAGGACGGAAACGAGAGCTTCACCTCGGCAAAGGTGACGCATAGCGCAAAATAATTCTCAATTTTTTCGTTTTTTTGCGATTTTACTATTGACAAAAGGAAAATATTGTGTTATACTCGCTAAGTACGAAACGCGAGAGCGCTTTCGGACACAATATACGCGCCCGTAGCTCAGTGGATAGAGTGCCCGCCTACGAACCGGTAGGTCGCAGGTTCGAATCCTGCCGGGCGCGTAAAAAACACAGATGAGATTTTTCTCATCTGTGTTTTTTTATCTGTTCATATAGATTTGAACCTCTCAAATCGCAGAGCGATTTGATTAGTTTGCGCAAAGTAGGTTTTGGTTACTGCTGAATATAGGCGCAAACTTAGGTTCAGAATCCTGCCGGGCGCGTAAAAAAGCAGATGAGATTTTTCTCATCTGCTTTTTTAGTTCACTTGACGATTTGAACCTCTCAAATCGCAGAGCGATTTGATTAGTTTGCGCTAAAGTAGATTTCGATTACTGCTAAATATAGGCGCAAACTTGGGTTCAGAATCCTGCCGGGCGCCGTACTATATTTCTTACCTCACAAACCCTGTCGAAATCTTCTCTTCTTTCTCGGGCAGACCGAACTCATTTTTGCCGAGAGCGATGCTCTTTATAAGGAATGTCATATTTTTCGCAAGAGTACGCATAGTCTGGAGTCCCTCGAGGTCCTCCTCGCACTGACCGGGTGCGGCACCGTGAACGCTGTTCCAGTACTGGCTGGATGCGATCGGCATACCGCTTATCGTGAAATATTTATTGAGCATATCAAAGGTCGCAGAGCATCCGCCGCGTCTTGCTACCGCAACGCTTGCGCCTACCTTCATTCTCTTGTCGAAATGGCTGCTGTAAAAGAGACGGTCAAGGCAGGATACGAGCGTACCGTTGGGAGATGCGTAATAAACGGGGCTTGCAACGATAAGTCCGTCTGCTTCCTCGAATTTCTTTGCAATCTCGTTTACAATATCGTCTGCGACGCATTTTCCCGTATTGTAGCAGACCTTACAAGCTACGCAGCCGCGTATTTCCTTGCTTCCGACCTGAACTACCTCGGTCTCAACGCCTTCCTTTGCAAAGATGTTTTCAAGCTCCTTTATCGCTCTTGCGGTATTTCCGTCTTTTTTGGGACTTCCGTTTAAAATAAGTACTTTCATTGTCTTTTTCTCCTTAAAAATCAGTGCTTTGCGCCCGCATTGACAAACGGACGGTCTATTTCTATCACGCATCTGTAATGCTCGTCGTGTTCGGCTATTTTGCTTGATATAAGCTCCTTTATCTCCTTATCGGAAAGCGTTATATCGTACGGTATCACCGCATCAAAAATGAGATTCGTATGAGTGTTTCCGCGTACCATTCTGAAATCGTGAATGGTGATCCTTGCGTCGATAGTCTTTATGACAGAGAGAGCGGTATCGCGCGTTTCAGCAACGAGAGAATCGCCCGTTTCTATCGGATCCATGTGTATTACCGCGTGGCAGTCGAGAGCGGCGTGAAGCTCTTTTTCTATATTGTCAATAGCATCGTGTACAACGAGCATATCGGCATCCGACGGCACCTCAACGTGAAGAGAAATCATTCGTCTGCCCGGTCCGTAGTCGTGGACGATAAGATCGTGAACGCCCTTTGCATACTCGCATTTTCTGACGATCTCCTCGATACTGGCAACAAGCTCGGGCGTTGCTGTCTGTCCGAGCAGAGGATCGATGGTTTCCTTTGCCGAGCGAAGTCCCGAATAAAGAATGAATGCGGATACCGCAAGACCGCAGTATGCGTCTATCTGAATATTTGTAAAGTGAGCGAGCAGAATGGACGCGAGAACGACGGTGGTTGATACCGAGTCTGTAAGAGAGTCAAGCGCGGTAGCCTTCATCGCGCTCGAGTTTATCTTCTTGCCGACGCTGTGGTTGTAGTACGCCATATAAAGCTTGATTACTACCGAAATAATAAGTATTATCACCGACACCGCAGAAAACTCGATGTCCGAGGGAGAAAATATCTTCTCGACAGAGCTTTTACCAAGCTCAAATCCTACGAGAAGGATAAGAAGCGAAATGATAAATCCCGAAATATACTCGAATCTTCCGTGACCGAAGGGGTGATCCTCGTCAGGCTTTTTCGACGCGAGTCTGAAGCCGAATAGGGCGATCAGCGACGATCCTGCGTCCGAAAGATTATTGAAGGCGTCCGCCGTTACCGCGATAGCGCCGGTCAGGAGTCCTGCAAGGAGCTTTATTATAAAAAGAAGAACGTTGAGAAGTATTCCGAGCGTTCCGTAAAAGACTCCGTACTTTTCCCTTCTCTCGGTCTCGCCGAGAGTATCTGCGTTTTTAATAAAAATTTTTGCAAGCAGCATATATATCCTCACTTAAAACAGGTATGTTTTTACGGATACTGCGGACAATTATCATAGAAAAGCAAGTACCCGATATTCATTATAGCACTATTTTTTAAAACGGTCAAGCAAGTTTTTTCCACTTTTTGCAAAAAATATTATTTTTTTGGTAAAAAACTGTTGATTTTTATATAGTAATGTGCTATAATGTAGAAAAATAAACGAAAGGACGTCTTTTTTTGGTTAAAAAGACGGGATACAAAGTTATGAAGAAAAAGGATTTTGTAGCAAAGGTTGCTCAGGCAAACGGACTTTCCAACGCAAAAACAGCAGATGTAATTGATTCCTTCATCGACGAGATCGTTGAAGCTCTCGCAAACGGAGAAAAGATCATGCTCTCCGGTTTCGGAACGATAGAAGTTAAAAAGCGCGCAGGTAGAATCGGACGTCACCCCGTTACCGGTGAACAGATTCAGCTTCCCGACACCAAGGTGGTTTCCTTCCATCAGTCGAGCAAGCTCCGCGAGAAGGTAAATAAGTAATTTACTTGTTAATTAGAAGAATAAATCATTCGATTATCAAACGCCCGCTATGCTACTCGCTTGCGGGCTTTCTTCTTGCTTACTTTCTTTGCGGCTTCTTTGAAAGTCCTCTCAAGCTGACCTTCTCTCTTATTTTCCTTTACGCTTCTCTGTCGCTTATTGCGGCAGGCATTATATTCCGAGTGATAAAAAGGAAGGTTTACCTGCTCGCGTACGCGATGATCCTTGTCTTTCTGTCTCTTGGTCTTTTCCTTTCGTTTTTAAATTTTGACTCTCGCCTTTCCAATATAAAAACGCGTTACGACGGTGTCGAGGCTGACGTAAATATCACCGTCATATCGGCGAAATCAGTGAACGAAGGCTTTTCCTCGCACGAGGTTATCATCACCGAGATAAACGGTGAAAAATGCCGTATAAAGGCAAATATGGTCTCGACCTATCTCAGTCCGTTCGAGGAGGGCGAGTCTATGCGCCTACCGGTTAAAATATCGCAAAACACCGAGTTTAACAGTCTCGCTGAGGCGTCGGATATTTCTCACGGATACCTTCTTAATATTTTATCCGAGGACGAAAGCGCTCTTGAGGTGATCAACGGACAAAGGGTCTTTCCGTACTCGATAAGCTCCCGCCTCAGACAAGGGATAAAATACACCCTTCTTTCACACACCGATGGTGAGGGCAACGCTCTTTCGCGCGCGCTCGTGTACGGAGACAGATCGGCGCTTTCAAGATCGTTTACAGACGCTTTCAGGGAGCTTGGTCTGTCACACATGCTGGCAATCAGCGGTATGCACTTTTCGATAACCGTCGGACTGCTCGCGATAGCGCTATCCAAAATGTCGGTATCGAAACGCAGCTCGCTCGCTTTGCTTACTCTTTTCGTTTTGTTTTACGCATTGATATCGGGATTTTCGGCATCGGTCTGCAGAGCGGCGATAATGCTCCTTTTCTCGTACGCATCCTTCTTTTTCGGAAGGCGCGCAGATGCAGTCACCTCTCTCTTTTGCTCTGCATTTATAATTTGTATGTTCAGTCCGTACGCAATATACGATCTCGGACTGATACTTTCCTTCCTCTCAACGCTTGGAATACTGACGGTGGCAGTCCCCGTAAACGAGGCGACTTGCGGCAAGAGTATATTCCGCTTCCGCGCTCCGTATTATCTCGCGTCCGCTATGAATATAACCTTATCTGCGGTACTTTTCACCCTGCCCATTTCCTATTTTTCATTCGGTTATCTTTCCTACGTATCACCGATAACGAACATCATATTCTCGCCGATCATAACCTTAATTCTCTATCTTCTCCCGTTCGTTCTTATATTTTCACCTATTCCGCCGGTAGCGAATATTATTGGCGGTGCGGTGAACGTACTCTCCAAAGCAACCTTTTCCCTTGCGGAGGGTATTGCTGACTCGGGCGAGCTTACAGTCAGCTTTGACGAGAGATTTTCACTGATACTCCTTGTGTTTACTCTTATATCACTTGCGGCAATCATTGGGTTTTACAAGAATCTGCCCTCACGCCGCGCGATAGTATATCTTCCGCTTATATCATTTGTTTTACTGTGCTATATCGGAAACGCGATAATATCCTATCCGTATAACAGAGGCTGCTCGGTTGCATATTACACAGAGAATGAAAACGATGCTATCATAATATCGTCCGGCAAGGAGGTGCTTTTCTGCGATCTGTCAAGCGGAAATTATCCCTTTACTCAAAGCGCGATGGCCTACGGAGAGTCAACGTGCAAAAATTCTGTCTCGGCGTATATGATAAGTGATTATCACTACACGCATATCGCAACTGTTACAAAGCTTGTAAATTATACAGACGTGCGCACATTCATTCTCCCTGTTCCAAAGGAGCGTGACAGACGCTTTCACGAGGCGATAGTCGCATACCTTGAGCTAAACGACTGTGACGTGAAAATATACGAAAACGGCAAGGAAAAGCTAATCTTCGGCGAGGTCTCGATAACTCCCTATATCCATTCGCATGAGAGCGCAAATCCCGCCTCTATAATGCTTATTGAAAGCGAGACGACCTCTCTGCCGACGTACGCATACTTTTCAAACACGAAGGCTCTGCCTCTCACAAGCAGAGATTTCAGAGAGCGACTTGAGAACGCTGTCTCAAAGTCCGACACCGCCATCTGCGGCTCACACGGAGACTCTGAAAGAGCGCTCGAAATACTCGGTGACGACAAGATCATAAGATATTCTTTTTATTCGGGCATCAAAAACTGATGATTCTGCGGCATAAAACGTAAAAAATCTCCCCATAATAGGTACGATATATCATATACCTGTGGGGAGGTTTTTATTATTCAAACGATATTTGTAAGACCGCACGATCCTTCGGGCGCTCTTTTGAAAATGAAGCTGAGGCGGAAGATAGGCAAGGATTTTCCGCACACCTTGTCAATACTTAACTCGTTTGACAGTCTTGCGAGAAAAAAGAGAAAGCTTCGCATTTACAAAATAATATCAGATCTTATAACTGACAGCGAGATGCTCATTGGCGAAAAGGAGCTTTGCGCGTCTCTTATAAGATCGTCCGACGAAAAGGCTTTTGCGGACGGTGAGACCGTTCTCGTTATGCCGATAGTTGCCGACGTTTTATCGAGAATTCTGATTCATCTTGACTCGTCCGATAACGAGGTCAAGCGTGCTTTCGTCGGTCGCGCAAACGCGCTTCTGCGTTCGCTTGATACGTGTGACGTTGAGGCGCTGAGAAGCCGCATCTCCTCTCTTGACAGAATACTCTCGTCAAAAAGCAAGGTCTCTTATGCTAAAAGCTCTGATCTCACGAAATCTCTGACTCGCGCTAAAATATCGTCCTTTGCAAAAAGACACCGTATATCGGAAAGAGACGCGGCGTCGATATACTGCGAAAGAGACGGATTTTTGGAGGAAAAGGTCACAAGACGAAGAAATACCGCTCTGTATTTTTCGCTTTTTGCAACGCTTACCTTTATTGTATCGTTTACCGTAAGTATGCTTGCAGGGCGCGGTCCTTTTATCTTTTTTATTCTTCTTTTCCCTATCAGCGAGACGGTAAAGTTCCTTCTTGACCGAGTGTTCACACGAGTCCTTCCCGCATCGTGCGTACCGAGACTTAAGCTGAGCAGTATTCCCGAAAACGCGAAGGTACTGACAGTAATAACCTCTATTATATCAGAGGACGATAGTGAGATCTTTGACCGGATCGAGGAGTTTTATCTTGCAAACCGAGAGGAAAACGCCTATTTCGGACTCCTTCTTGATCTTCCCGAGTCAAAGAGCAGATACGACGAAAAGGACGTGCGCCTTCTTGACTTTGTAAAGGAGGGCTTTTACCGTCTTGACCGAAAGTACAAGGACAAATTTTACCTTTTTATTCGTGACAGATCGCCCTCGCCGAGCGAAAACAAGTATATGGGACACGAGCGCAAGAGGGGTGCGCTTATCGATCTTGCTCTGTTTTTACGCGGAAAGAGCAACGAGTTTTCGGTGCTTCTCGGCAACAAGGAACCGCTTTCTGACGTCAAGTACGTCATAACGCTTGACAGAGACACAATGCTCTACAAGGGAGCGGTGCGCGACATGGTATCGGCTATGCTTCATCCTCAAAACCGCCCGAAGATAAGGGGCGGAGTCGTATATTCGGGGTACGCGATAATGCAGCCGCGAACTGCAACCTCCCTTTCCTCGTCTGTGAAAAGCTACTTTTCGTTCTTCACCTCGCGCGGTGGAGTTGACCGCTATCAGGCGGCATCATTTGATCTCTATCAGTCTCTCTTCGGCGAGGGGATTTTCTGCGGCAAGGGTATTTTCGACGTAGATGCCTACGCAAATCTTATTCCCGATGCTTTTTGCGACGGAGTTATACTGAGTCACGATCTTCTTGAGGGCTCGCGACTGCGCTGCGGAGTGCTGTCCGACGTCGTTTTGAGCGACTCACACCCGAGCACGCCGTCCGCCTTTTTCAAGAGGCTTCACAGATGGATACGCGGTGATATTCAGTCAACTCTCTACGCCTCGAAATACGTTCTGAAAAAGGGCGGCGAGAGGGTTAAAAATCCTATCTCACCTCTATCAAGATTTTTCATTCTTGACAACGTTCGCAGAGCGGTAGTGCCGATTGCCGCCTGCCTTCTTATATTACTCTCTCTTTTCTTTCCGGACACGCAGGGGCTTATCGTCACAGCCGCGCTTTCTTATCTGATATTGCCGCCCGTATTCAGGATATTGTCATCACTTAAAGGAGTACGCAGGAGATTTTTCTCAATGGTGATCCCTTTAGTCGGAAGTGCCGTCAGCGATCTCTTTTTCGGCGTGGCTTCGGTGTTTTCTTACGCCGCAGTTTCTCTTGACGCGCTCGTCAAGGGGCTTTACAGATCGCGTATCAGCGAAAGGCGTACCCTTGAATGGACGGTCTCCTATTTTGACAAAAAATCAGGCGCGTTTGCGCAAATATCGCGCGGTTTAATATCCTATCTTGCAGGCGGACTCGTCCTCGTTTTCGCCGCAAGTCCCATTTTAAAAAGCGGGGCGATACTGTGGATATTTATGCCGCCGATACTGCTTGCGCTATCCTTTTTTGTGCCAAGCCCGAAAAAGGCAAGCTCGTCCGACAAGGCGCTTCTTCTGCGCTATCTTTTCGACTCGTGGAGCTTTTTTGCAACCCACGTCACCGAAAAGGACAACTTTTTACCGCCCGACAACGTTCAGGAGGTGCCGACTCTGACTGTTGCGCACCGCACGTCACCGACAAATATCGGTATGTATTTAGTATCCTGCCTTGCCGCCTGCGACTGCGGATTTATTGATCCGCACACGCTTGCGCTTCGTCTTGAGGACACTCTTAAAACACTCGAGGAGCTTCCCAAAAAGCACGGACATCTCTACAACTGGTACGACACGAAAAAGCTGACCGTCCTCGGCACGCCTTACGTCTCGACTGTTGACAGCGGAAATTTCGCAGTAGCGCTTACCGCCCTCAAGGAAGGACTTTCCGACTACGAGGCGTCCGAGCCGAGGCTTGTCGCCATAAAAGAGCGCATAGAGGCTCTTCTCGACGCTACCGATTTTTCCATTCTGTATTCCAAAAAGCGAAAGCTCTTTTATATCGGAATGGACGCCGCAGACGAGGTCTCGGACGAGAGCTGCTACGATCTTTTAATGAGCGAGATACGCTCAAGCTGCTATCTCGCGATAGCAAAAAATCAAATCGATCCCGAGATATGGCGACAGATGGGCAGACCGATAATCGGACGCAAGGGGTATATCGGACTTGCCTCCTGGTCGGGCAGTATGTTTGAATATTTTATGCCTCAGCTCTTTTTACCCTCGTATGCGTCCTCGCTTACGGGTGAGGCGCTGCTCTTTGCGACGAACGCGCAGATGGAGGACAAAATACACGGATTCTGGGGCATTTCCGAGTGTTCCTACTACGCCTTTGACGGCGCGATGAACTATCAGTACAGAGCAAACGGAGTCCCCTGTCTCGCGCTTGATCCGATAATCGGCAGAGACCGCGTAATATCACCGTATTCTTCCTTTCTTTGTCTGTTGACAGCAAAGAAGAAGGCGATAAAAAATCTCGAGAGGCTTCGCGGCATAGGTGCTTACGGAAAGCACGGATTTTACGAGGCGATAGACTTCACGCGCGACAGAGTCGGCACAGAGCCCGAGATAATAAAAAGCTATATGTCGCACCACGTTGGAATGAGCATTATTGCCGCTTCTAATTTCTGCTTTGACAATATTTTCGTAAAGCGGTTTATGAGAGACAAGGAAATGGCGTCGGTCAGAGAGCTTCTCTGCGAAAGCGTACCCACGGAGGCAGAGGTATCAAAAAGGTGCGTCTGCTCTGCGCCCGACACGACTCTTGGCCGCTACCCAACACGCGACAAGGCTCTCAAAACGAGTCTGAAAAGCGGACAGATACCCTCGGTCTGCGTGCTTGCATCCGAAAGCGACTCTGTAACTGTATCGGACGCAGGTCACGTAATGCTCGCCCACCGAGATACACTTATAACGCGCGATCCCTTTAATGCGCGCGATATGTATTCTTGCGACGACGGACTTTCTGTCTTTTTTGCCGCAAACGGAAAAAAGTACGCATTTTCGCCCGATTCTATGAGCTATTCGGGATCAAAGACAGTCCTTCGCTCGCAGATAGGTGACGGCGCGGACAAGATCTCTGCGTCTGTCACATTCACTCTCGCGCGAAGCGAAAGCGTTTTCTGTATAAAGCTTGACGCATCGGGAAAATTCACCGATTTTTCGCCGATGATAGCCTTCGAATGTGTTCTTTCAAGCGCGGCAGAGAGAGAGTCTCACCCATTTTACATGGGACTTTCCTGCGAGGCGTTTTACGACCGTGAAAACCAAATTTTATGCTTCCGACAGCGATCAAAGGATTCCTCCGGCGAGAAATGGATCTCGGTCTCGCTTGAAAACGCGCCGAGCGGCGTTGAGTTTGACACGCGAAGCGATATTCTGCCGCTAAACTATCAAAAAAGCGATATTCTCGCCCTTTTTGACATGGAGCTTCCCTCTCGCGAGGGCGCGTGTATCTCGCCATTTTGCGTACTGAAGGGAAAAAAATACGCCTGCCGCGGAAGCTTTTCGTGCGAGTTTATTATAACCTACGGGACGTCTCACGGCGAGGTGGTCAGAAAGACCCTTATGGTGCGGAAAAATTCGGGGCGTGACGTCAGCAGCTTTCTTGCGGGAAGTATGTACAGACTCGCGCAAAACAGACAAAGTCTTGTAAATCTTCCTCCGAATTATCTTCGGTACGCAGACTTTTATCTTGCCGCACTCTATTTCAGACCGAATTCTACTATACCCTGCGAAAAGACCTTCGTGCAAAACGATCTGTGGGTACACGGAATATCGGGAGACCTTCCGATAGTTACAGTAAGGCTTCCGAGAGATTTTCGTGAATCCTCCAAAAAGATATGCGACACTGTGATCCGTCTGCACAGATTACTGCGCCTTCGCGGAAAAAAGAGCGATCTCGTTTTCGTAGTTTCCGAAAAGGACGGATACAACAGCTACAACCGAAACAGACTCTCCGACCTTATATCAAAGTGCGGTGCGAGCGAGTATTTCTGCCGAAGCGGTGGAATATTTATCGCCAGCGAAGGCGCAGAGGATCTCTTTTCGTCGGTCAGCGCTCTGTATATTCCGCTTGAAAACGACTCCTCGCTTGAGGAGATCTTCCACTCGTTTATGAAGCGATCGCTTCGCGTAAACGATGAGATAAAGGTGATAAGATCCTCTCGCCGCGAAAAGAAGGACGGCTATGAGGTATATTCGGGAACATTCTATAAAAACGGATTTTCACTTGACAAGTCACGCGCCGATTTGCCCTGGTCTTATATATATACAAACCGAGTTTTCGGCACGATAGTGACTCAAAATTCGCTTGGATACACTTGGTCGGGCAACTCGAAGGAAAAGAGGTTGACGAGCGCATTTTCCTCGTATAGACGGGATATTTGCGGCGAGAGGCTTATATTTATAAGCGACAAGGGAGTAAAATACGACGTTATCGCATCATCGCACTCCTGCTCGTTTGAAAGAGGGTGCGCAGTCTATGAAAGCACTATCGAGGGTTGCTTTGTAAAGAGCAGAGTCGGAGTTGACGCAAAGCTTCAGGCAAAGCTTATTCACGTTGAGGCAAGCGGCGATATTTCGCATCTTGAAAAAATCGTTTACGAGGTCGATCCGATAATCGGCGAAAGGGTCTGCCAGCCGAATTTAATAATGAAAAAGCGCGACGGAAGAAGCGAGCTTTTCAGACGGAGATACTCGTCTCACCTATCAGAGCATACGGTTTTTCTGACCTCGCTTGACAAGGAAATATCTGACGGCAACGTAAAATACGGCTTTATTTTAGGCATCTTCCCGAGCTTTTCGGACAAGGCGTACTACCACGTTCAAAAAAGCTTTCAGATATGCGACGATATATTAAAAGCATTCGGTAAATACGCAGAATTTTACGAAGATCTCATATCAAAGATAGAGCTTAAAAGTCAGAACGAAGCTCTTGACACAGCGATCAATTATTATATTCCCTATCAAGTCTTTTCTGCCCGACTTTTCGGGCGAGGCGGCTTTTATCAGTCAAGCGGTGCGTACGGATTCCGCGATCAGCTTCAGGACTCGCTTGCCGCTCTTTACTACGATCCTGCGTTCTGCAAATATCAGATACTGCGCTCTGCCGCGCATCAGTACACCGAGGGTGACGTTCAACACTGGTGGCACAACTCGGAAAGACCCGACAGTACGGGAAAATGGCACGCAGGACTGCGTTCAAAATGCTCGGACGATCTTTTATGGCTTCCCTACGCGGTCTCTCGCTATATAAAGCATACGGGAGATATTTCTATACTCGATCTCCGCGTGAGATATATCGAGTCGCGCGAGCTTGAGGAAAACGAGAGTGCGAGGTACGAGCGTCCCTGCCGATCAAAGTACCGCGAGAGCATCTACAATCACTGCATAAGGGCTATCGAGCGTGCGCTTCGCTTCGGTCCGCGCTCGCTTATCCTGATTGGAAGCTGTGACTGGAACGACGGGTATGACAGAGTAGGCAAAAACGGACGAGGCGAGTCTGTCTGGCTTTCGCAGTTTATGAGAATGATACTGCTCGATTTCACATCTATTTGCAAGATGCGGGGAGACGTCGAGGGTGCGGAAAAATACGCCCGTATAGCGAAGGATCTCTCGCGCGCCATCGAGGAGTGCGCCTTTGATACAGACAGATATTTAAGGGCGTTTTACGATGACGGGCGTCCTATGGGGCGTCCGGGTGACGCAGAGTGTGAAATAGACCTTCTCCCACAGGCGTTTGCCGCAATATCGGGAGAAAACCGCGCTCGCGCCTCACTTGCGATGCAGACTGCGTGCGATATGCTCTGGGACAGAGAAAACAGAATTGTAAAGCTCTTTTCTCCCGCATTTTCGGGAAAATATGACGATCCCGGTTATATCGTCGGCTACTGCGACGGACTGCGTGAAAACGGCGGACAGTACACTCACGCATCTCTTTGGGCGATAATCGGACTCCTCTCGCTCGGCGAAAACGAGAAAGCCCTCGAGATGCTTTGCGACATAAATCCGATAAGCATTTCAGGGTGTCGCGAAAGTGCCACTCGGTACAAAACCGAGCCGTACGCCCTTTGCGGAGACGTTTATTCAAGCCCTTCTCATCTCGGTCGGGGTGGGTGGAGTCTCTACACCGGCTCTGCATCATGGTTCGTGCAGGCGGTCTTGGGGTGGCTTATCGGAATGTCGAGACAAGATAACGGAAATCTTCTTATAAAGCCTCGCTTTTGCGACTCATTCGACCGCTTTTCGCTGAAAATACGCTATACAGACAGCGAAAAAGAGATTTTTCTTGAAAGAGGCAAGGAGTCGGAGAGCGCGGAAATTCCGCCCTATAACTAAAATAATATTTAAATTATTTTAAAATACAGTTGAAAACCTCTGAAAAGTGTGGTATAATAGTCAGTAATTTACAGGATAAGGACGGTGCTTTTTTTGAACGGTATTAAAAATATCTCGGTTTATCCCACGGTAAAGCTTACCGTCGTACCGAGCGAAAAATTCAAAACGTCCTATCTTTCGGTGACCTTTTCGCGTCCTCTTTGCGAAAAGGAGGCTCCGATGAATGCGCTTATCCCCGAGGTGCTGACGAGATCGTGCAAAAAATATCCCACGATGCTCTCGCTCAGCCGTGCGCTCCAGTCTCTTTACGGAGCGTCTATTGATCCTATGAATTCGGTAATGGGTGAAAATCATCTTTTCGGTTTATATGCAACCTTTACCGAAAACAGATACGCATTCGACGGTACCGACATCTTTTCAGAGGTTGCAGATCTCATTTCCGAAATGCTTCTCAATCCTCTTATCAGTGACGGCGCCTTTGACGAAAGCGTTGTCGAGAGCGAAAAGGAAAAGCTTTGCGGAAGAATAAAAGCGAGAATAAACAATCCTGCTGCGTGGGCAATGCGCCGCTGCATCGAGATAATGTGCGCATCAGAGAGATATTCTATCTCTCCGAGCGGCACTGTTGAGAGCGTTTCGGCACTAGATGCAAAGAGTCTTTTCGAGTATTACGAAAGTCTTCGCGGAAAGACCGAAATAAGCGTTTTCTACGCGGGAAGCGAAAGCTTTGAGACGGTAGAAAAGAAGATAAGAGAGATTTTCAGAGATTTCAGCGGTCCTGCTATTCCCTTTTTCGAGACCGAGATAATAAGATCGGCCTCGGGCGAGGTCAAAACGGTCATCGAGGAGGAAAAGGTCGCTCAAGGCAAGCTGACTATGGGGCTTAGAAGCTCACTTGCCCTCTCGGACGAGAATTATCATGTTCTGGCGCTGACGAGCGCCCTTCTCGGCGCTTCTCCTACCAGTAAGCTCTTTATGAACGTACGCGAAAAAATGAGTCTCTGTTATTATTGCAGCTCGCGTCCCAATGCGCTCAAGGGACTTCTCACTATATCGAGCGGCATCGAGGTTGAAAACTTCGAGAAGGCGCGCGACGCGATACTTTGTCAGATAGACGCGATAAGATCGGGAGATTTTACCGATGCAGAGCTTGAAAGCGCGAAAAAGTCGCTGATCAACTCGTACAGAGAGCTTACCGACAGTCCGTCCGGACTTGTATTCTGGTATCTCACCCGCTCCTTTGCAAAGCGAGACGACAGTCCGCTTGACGCGGCAAACGCGGTCTTATCAGTCACCCGAGACGAGGTTATAGAAGCGGCAAAGGGACTCTCGCTTGACACGGTTTACTTCCTCAAGGGTACTCTTTGCGGTGAAGACGACGGAGAGGAGTGCGAGGAATGAAAAAGTACGATATTATAACGAGAGAAAACACCGCTCTCGGAGAAAAATATTATAGCTTCAGGCACGAAAGCGGTCTTAACGTTTACCTTTTCCCAAAGGATCTTACCACCGCTTACGCCCTTTTCGGAACGTCCTACGGCTCAATAGACAGCTGCTTTATTCCGAAAGGCGAGTCCGAATTTGAAAAGGTGCCCGACGGAGTTGCTCACTTTCTTGAGCACAAGATGTTCGAGTGCGAGGACGGAAGCGATCTCTTTGAAAGCTTTGCCAAAACGGGAGCATCGGCGAATGCGTACACGTCATACACAAGCACGATGTACCTCTTTTCCTGCACCGAAAACTTTGAAAAATCGCTTGAAATACTGCTTAACGGCATAAAAAGTCCCTTTTTTACAAAGGAAAACGTAGCCAAGGAGCAAGGTATTATCGCACAGGAGATAAGAATGTACGAGGACAGCGTACAGGACGCCCTTTTTCAGGGTATGATCTCGTCTATGTACGAAAGCTGTCCGATAAAAATACCGATTGCGGGAACTGTCGAGTCTATCTCGAAAATAACGCCCGAGGTACTCTACAAATGCTATAACACCTTTTACAGCCTTTCAAATATGGCGCTTTGCGTATGCGGAAATATCGACGTTTCCGACGTTATAAGGGTCTGCGACAAGGTATTAAAGCCCGAGAGCGATACAAGGATCGAGAGCAAAAGACTCCTACCCGAGCGCGCCGAGGTCGTATCCGACCGCTTCACGCGAAAAATGCGTCTCTCGAAGCCGATATTTGCTATCGGAGTAAAGGATATTCTCATTTCGGAAAGTCCTGCAGAGCGACTCAAAAAGAGGGTCGTGATGGAGACTCTCTCCGAGTATCTTTTCGGAGACTGCTCCGAGCTTTCGGTCTCTCTTTACGAAGAAGGGCTTATCAGAAATCCCCTTTCCTTCTACGTTGACCACTGCGAGGCATTTTCCTTTATCGAGATAGGCGGAGAGTCTGACGATCCCGAGGAGGTTTTCAGACGCTTCAAGGCGCATATTGAAAAGGTCAAAAAGGAAGGAATCGACAAGGATACTCTCGTGCGTACCGTTCGTGCACAATACGGAGAGATAATCTCGATGTTCGACTCGGTATCGAGCATTGCAAACGAATTTCTTTCGTTCATTATGGACGGATACGATATATTCGACTACGTTGAGGCGTACGAAAAGATCGACGTATCCGACGTAAATAATGCTCTGCACGAGCTTTTCAACGAAAAATATTATACTCTTGCAACGATAGTTCCGCAAGACGAGTAAAATAAAGAAAGGATCCGACAAAATCGGACAAGGAAAAAGAAATGAACTCATACTACTGGATGGGCTTCCCCGGACTTGGTACCAGGGACTTTCACATCGATCCCACCGCAATAACTCTCGGAAATCTTGAGATCAAGTGGTACGGACTTATAATCGTCTGCGGAATGATAGCCGCAGTCGTTTATACATACTTAAGAGCGCGCCGTCACGGTCTTATTTTCGACGACATTCTCGACATTGCGCTTTCCGCAATAATCCCCGGAGTTATCGGCGCACGTCTCTACTACGTATTCTTCGACTGGCTTGAACATCCCGAAAAATACAGCAGATTTTACGACGTTATCGCAATCTGGGAGGGCGGACTTGCCATCTACGGAGGACTCATCTTCGGAGTTATCGGCGCAGTGATTACACTTAAAATCAAGAAGATCAGTATTCCCACCCTTCTCGACTGCGCTTTCCCCGGCGTTCTTCTCGCGCAGAGCATCGGCAGATGGGGTAACTTTGTGAATATGGAAGCATACGGCTCGGAAACGACCTCCTTTATCAGAATGCGTCTTATGAGCGAATCGACTCTCCGCGTTACCGAGGTACACCCCACATTCCTTTACGAATCGATGTGGAATCTCGTTGGATTTATTGCTCTTGCTCTTCTCCTTAAAAAGAGAAAGTTCGACGGACAGATCTTCCTTATGTCCGTCGCTTGGTACGGACTCGGAAGATTCTTTATCGAGGGACTCCGCTCCGACAGTCTCTATATCGGACAGTTCAGAGTTTCGCAGGTACTCGCAGGCGCACTTTTCGTGATCGCACTCGGACTCCTTATCTACGGATTCGTTTATTACAGAGAGAGAAACGTCAAGGAGTGCATCTACGCCGAGGGTACTAAAAAGTACGATGATTTTATGGCGAAGAAGGAAGCATCTGACGAAGAAGATGATGAAGCTCCCGTCGAAGAGGCAGCTGAAGCTCCCGCTGAAGAGGCAGCTGAGGCTCCCGCTGAAGAGGCAGCTGAGGCTCCTGCCGAAAAGGGAGTTGGGGCAAGTCG
>JAZSKY010000066.1:0-12691 GCA_045535095.1 Eubacteriales bacterium
TGATGATATTCAGAAAAAAGCTTATCGTAGGTGTACATAAGCTCGCACTGACCGACGGCTGCCGCCGCCTGCTTGGTGGGGATATCCTTCGGTCTTTCGGCAAGGGAAAGCTTGCCGACTCCCATACCGATAGCGCCCGACGAAACGAGAATTATCTCGTGTCCTGCGTTTTTAAGGTCGCTCAGTACGCGGCAGAGCTTTTCTATCATTCTTATATTCTGCGCGCCCGTCGGGTGCGTGAGTGTTGACGTGCCGACTTTTATTACCATTCTCATAGGAAATTTCCTCGCTTTGAAAAATCAAGTATTATTTAATTATTGTAACATATTTTTTTCATATAGTCAAGGCTTTATCGCAGTAAAGTAAAAAAACCTCGAAAAACAAGTGGTTTTTCGAGGTTTTTAATTTTAATATATCTTGAACGATATAAATTCAAGCTTTCTGTTTGCGTTTTCGCTCACTGCGGTCTGGTTGATGTAATACACCGAGCGTCCGTCTGTGCCGAGGAAGAGCGCAGGACTGTGACCTACACGCGTGTTGCTTCCGAGAACGTAGGGAAGGGGATTTGCCATTGTTATCCAGGTCTCTCCGTAGTCGTTACTTACCATCATACGGTGCTCCTCTGTTCCCGAGTTGTCATTTTTGCCCGAAACGATGAGCGTTCCGCACTCACCGCCCGCGGGTATCCACAGACAGGCGGGCGCTCCGATTATCTCGTATCCGTCCGAGCGGATCATAGTTCCGATGTCGGTGGGATCGCCCCAATCGTTCAGGTCTTTTGTCTTTTTATAGTAGATCTGACCTACCGTGTGCGGTCCTGCCTTGCCGTAATATTCGTAAGCCGCGAAGAATTCGCCGTTGCCCATCTTGGTTATGATGATCATTCCCGTTCCTTCACGAACGCCGTTGACCGAGCATACGTATTTAGGCTCTTCCCAGTTTATACCGTCCTTTGATCGTCTGAACGAGATCGCCTGATCGTATTTCGGGTTTGTCTGATCCGAATAGAAGCAGTAGAGATATCCGTTATCGTATATCGAGTAGGGTTCCCAAACACCCTTTTCTTCCTCGATGCCGAGCTTTGCTATATGCGCGGTCTGCTTCCACGTTCTTCCGCAGTCTGTACTGTACCACATCCATATTTCAGAACGGATATCGTAGTTTACCGAGTTGCACGCGAAAACGAGTGTTCCTGCAGGGTATTTACCGAGTTGCTCGGGAAGCTCATAGATGTGAGACATATGTCCGGGCTTTATATTCAGAAGAGCACTTTCCTGCTTCTGCTCGGTGGGGCGGGAGATTACCTCCCACGTCTTGCCGCCGTCCTTACTTTCAACGAAGCACGAATTGGTTTTATTGAAGAGGCTGTCGCCGATAAAGAGGTGAGCAATAAGCTTGCCGTTGTCCTCGGGGTTTTTCTGATGCTGAAGTGTGATTCCCTTAGGGTAGCCGAGGTTATGCACGTTCATTCTGGTGTCGCCGAGATACCACGTGCCGCCCTCTTCAAGAAGGGAGATAGGCTCGCCGAGAAGCTCGATCTCGAGTCCGTTTTCAAGCACCTCAATATTTTCGGAGTTGTAGTTTTTTGCCCTTGTTTTACCTGCCGAGATGTCAAGCGCGCCCTTTCCTGCCGAGACATTTACGTATTCTTCCTTAAATATCTTGACGGCGCGCATAGTTGCATTGTCGGTAGTACCGACGATTACGATCTTGTTTTCCGAAATATCAATTATATAGGCTTCCTTGCTCGTTGCCTCGGCAAGCTTTTTAAGTGCCGATTTTGATGCCGTGCGATCGGTCTTTCCGATAAGGATCTCCTTTTCAAGCTCAGATGCCTCGTCAGATGAGACGGGAAGGTCTGCGCCGAGTTTTTCCTTTATCGCTTTTTTGAGCGAAACAGTCTGGTCTATAACGTTATCGGACGCATTGCCCTCGCGGACTATTGCAAATCCCGATAAATTCATAAGTCCGTCTGAAAGAGGGGGAGCTACGCTCTGCTCGTCCTCCTTTTTACAGCCCGAAAAGGCGGCAAGAAGAAACATAAGGGACAGTATCAGAGACGAGACCCTTAATGAAATTTTAGTATGTTTCATTGTTTATCCCGTTTTCAATATATTTTGAAGGAAATAAATTCAAGCTTTCTGTTTACGCCGATGTTTGCAGTCTGGTTGATATAGTAAATGGTGCGTCCGTCAAGCGCAGCGAAGAAGGTCGGACTCTTACCCGACTTGTCCGCATCTCCGCGGTTGTAGGGAAGGGGATTTGCCATTGTTACCCATGTCTTTCCGTAGTCGTTACTTACCATAATGCGGTGCTCCTCGGTTTTCGAGTTATCTTCTTTGCCCGAAACGATAAGAGTTCCACATTCACCGCCTGCGGGCACCCATACACAAGCAGGCGCGCCCATTATCTCGAGCTTGCCCGACTTTATCATAGTTCCGAGGTCCGAAGGATCGCCCCAATCGTTAAGATCGGTCGTTTTCTTGTAGTAAACCTGACCTTTTGCGTGGTTTCCTGCTTTTCCGTAGTATTCATACACTGCAAAGAACTCGCCGTTGCCCATCTTGGTTATGATGATCATTCCGGGACCTTCTCTTTCGCCCTCGAATGCGCATACGTATTTAGGCTCTTCCCAGTTTACGCCGTCCTTTGATCGTCTGAACGAGAGCGCCTGATCGTAGGTGGGGTTTGTCTGATCCGAATAGAAGCAGTAGAGATATCCGTCATCGTATATCGCGTGAGGCTCCCAAACGCCCTTGCCCTCCGAGTCGTTGTTCAGCATGGTTGCTATCTGTGCGGTCTGCTTCCACGTTCTTCCGCAGTCTGTGCTGTACCACATCCAGATCTCGGCGCGGAGTCCGTAGCTGAGCGATCCGTTTGCGTAAACGAGAGTTCCTGCGGGATAGTCACCTACCTGCTCGGGAAGCTCGTATATCTGCGACATATTGCCCGGTTCAAGTCCGTGAGCCTTGTTAATTGCGTTCTGCTCGGTGGGACGGGAGATTATCTTCCACGTCTTTCCTCCGTCAGAGCTTTCAACAACGCACGATTTGGTTTTAGGACCGAGTTTGTCGGAAACAAAAAGGTGCGAAATGATCTTTCCGTTATCCTCGGGGTTTTTCTGGTGCTGAAGGGTGACTCCCTTGGGGTATCCGAGGTTGCTGACCTCCATCTTGATGCCGCCGAGATACCATTCGCTGCACTCTTCAACTATCGTTACGGCATCGTGGCAGATCTCGATCTCAAGACCGTTATCGAGGACCTCGATGTTTGCGGAGTTGTAGGTCTTTGCCTTGGTCGCTCCTGCGGAAATGTCAAGCGCGCCCTTTCCTGCCGAGACGTTTACGTATTCTTCCGTGAATATCTTTATAGCGCGAAGGGTCGCGTTGTCGGTAGTACCGACGATACATATTTTGTTTTCGGTAATATCAATTATATAGGAATCCTCGCTCGTTGCCTCGGCAAGCTTTTCAAGCGCCGAAGCCGATGCCGCGCGGTTCGTTTCTCCGATAAGGATCTCCTTTTCGGACTCTGCCGTATCGTCAAGCGAAACGGTAAGCTCTGCTCCGACATTTTCCTTTATCGCTTTTTTAAGCGAAGCGGTATAATCGATAATGTGATCGGTGGTGTTATCGGGACGAACGATGGTAAAGCCCGATATATCCATAAGACCTTCGGGTGTTGCGGGCGTTTCGGTAGTCTCGTCTGTACAGCCGATAAGTGCCGCGAAAAGGAAGGCTGCGCAAAGAATAATAGATACTGCTTTTAAAAGTGTGTTTGTGATTTTCATAAAAAGTCTCCTTAGATTTGTCTGATGTTTTTAATATATCTTGAATGCCACGAACTGCATTCTTCTCTTGTCCGTGCCTGCGATGTCGGTGGGGCACATATAATAAACGGTGCGTCCGTCCTCTGATGCAAAGAGCGCAGGACTCTTGCCCGCGTTGGAGTCTCCGCGAACGTAGGGGAGGGGATTTGTCATCGTTGTCCAGGTCTCTCCGTAGTCGTTACTGATCATAATACTGTGATCGTCGTTATCCGAGTTATCCTCTTTGCCTGTAACGATAAGAGTTCCGCACTCGCCGCCTGCAGGAATCCACAGACACATAGGCCCGCCCATTATCTCAAGGTCGCCTGCCTTTATCATCGTGCCGGGATCTGAAGGGTCGCCCCAGTCGGAAAGGTCTTTCGTCTTTTTATAGTAGATCTGACCCTGATAATCACCCTTGAAGTTCTGTCCGTAGTATTCATATACCATAAAGAATTCACCGTTACCCATCTTGGTTATGATTATCATACCGGGTCTGTCGCGGTGATAGTCGAACTTACAAACGTTTACCGGATCCTCCCAATTTACACCGTCCTTGGTGCGTCTGTAAACGAGGATCTGGTCGTGTTCTCCCTCAACGTCTCTTTCTCTGTCATCGGAGTAGAAGCAGTAGAGGTATCCGTTATCGTAGATCGAGTAAGGCTCCCAAACGCCCGTGTAGCCCCAGGACTGAACGCCGTCGTGTACGCCCGATGCAAGCTTTGTGGTCTGCTTCCACGTTCTTCCGCAGTCTGTGCTGTACCACATCCAGATCTCAGAGCGCATATCGTAGTTTATAGATCCGCTCGAGAAAACGAGTGTTCCTGCAGGATATTTACCTACCGCCTCGGGAAGCTCGTAGATGTGAGCCATGTGACCGGGAGTGAGTCCGTGAGTTTTGTTCATAGCGTTCTGCTCCTCGGGGCGCGAGATCACGTGCCAGGTAAGGCCTCCGTCAGAGCTTTCTATAAAGCAAGCCTTGGATTTGGGTCCGCCCGAGTTTGAAAAGAAAACGTGAGCGATAAGCTTTCCGTTGTCCTCGGGGTTTTTCTGATGCTGAAGAGTGATTCCCTTGGGGTAGCCGAGGCTGGTTACGTTCATCGAAACACCGTCAAGAGAGGATTCGCCCTGCTCAACTATCGTTATAGGATCGAAAAGGAGTTCTATTTCAAGTCCGTTGTCGAGAACCTCAATATTGGATGAATTATAGGTCTTTGCCTTGATCTTGCCTGCGGAAACATCAAGCGCATTCTTACCTGCCGACATATTTACGTACTCCTCCTTGAAGATCTTAATAGCTCTTGCAGTCGCGTTGTCGGTAGTGCCGACGATCGCTATCTTGTTTTCGGTGATCTCAATGATGTAAGCATCGTCGCTCGTCTGCTTTTTGAGCTTTTCAAGTGCCGCCGCAGATGCTGCGCGGTTCGTCTTGCCGATAAGGATCTCTTTTGCAGACTCTGCCGCCTCGTCAGACGAAACGGTAAGGTCTGCGCCGATATTATCCTTTATTGCTTTTTTAAGTAAAACAGTCTGGTTTATAACGTTATCGGACGCTGCGTCCTCGCGTATTATTGCAAATCCCGAGATGTCCATAAGTCCCTCTGCAAGGGGCGCGGGAGGAGCATCGGTCTCTTCGTCCTTACATCCCGCAAACGATACGAGAAGGAAGGTTGCCGACAGCAGCGCGGATATTCCTCTTAATAAAAGCTTTGTTTTTTTCATACTTTATCTCCTTGTTTTGTTTGTGTTTTGACTTTTAATATACCTTAAACGCAATGAACTCAAGCCGTCTGCCAACTCCGGCGTTTGCCGTCTGGTTGATGTAGTAAACAGTGCGTCCGTCAAGTGCGGCGAAGAAGGTCGGACTCTTGCCCGATCTTTCGTGCACCCCTCTGTCATAGGGAAGGGGATTTGCCATTGTAACCCATGTTTTTCCGTAGTCGCTGCTGACCATTATCCTGTGCTCCTCGGTTTTCGAGTTATCTTCTTTGCCCGAAACGATAAGCGTTCCACATTCGCCGCCGGCGGGTACCCATACACAAGCGGGTGCGCCAATTATCTCAAGCTCGCCCGACTTTATCATTGTTCCAAGATCTGCGGGATCACCCCAATCGTTGAGATCGGTCGTTTTCTTGTAGTAAACCTGACCTTTTGCGTGGCTTCCTGCTTTTCCGTAGTATTCATATACTGCAAAGAATTCGCCGTTGCCCATCTTTGTTATGATGATCATTCCGGGGCCTTCTCTTTCACCCTCGAACGCGCATACGTATTTGGGCTCCTCCCAGTTTACGCCGTCCTTCGAGCGACGGAAGGTGAGTGCCTGATCGTAGGTGGGGTTTGTCTGGTCGGAATAGAAGCAGTAGAGATATCCGTTATCGTATATTGCGTAAGGCTCCCAAACGCCCTTACCCTCCGAGTCGGTGTTGGGCATGGTTGCTATCTGTGCGGTCTGCTTCCACGTTCTTCCGCAGTCGGTGCTGTACCACATCCAGATCTCGGTGCGGAGTCCGTAGCTGAGCGATCCGTTTGCGTAAACGAGAGTTCCTGCGGGATAGTCACCTACCTGCTCGGGAAGCTCGTATATCTGCGACATATGTCCGGGGGTGAGTCCTTGAGCCTTGTTCATTGCGTTCTGCTCGGTGGGACGGGAGATTATCTTCCAAGTCTTTCCTCCGTCAGAGCTTTCAACAACGCACGATCTGGTTTTAGGACCGAGTTTGTCGACAACGGCGAGGTGAGAAATGATCTTTCCGTTGTCCGCGGGGTTTTTCTGATGCTGAAGGGTGATTCCCTTGGGATATCCGAGGTTCGTCACCTTCATCTGTGTTCCGCCGAGATTCCACGTGCCGCCCTCCTGAACTATCGTTACGGGATCGAAAAGACGCTCTATTTCGAGTCCGTTTGAAAGGATCTCGACCATATCCGAGTTGTAGGACTCCGTTTTGGTGAGTCCTGCCGACGTATCAAGGAATCCGTTTTTCTCGGAGACCTTGACGTACTCGTCTCTGAATATCTTGACAGCTCTTGCGGTGGCCTCGTCGGTACTGCCCACGATAGATATCTTGTTTTGGGAGATATCTATAACGTACGCATCCTCGCCTTGCGTGTCGGAAAGCTTGCCGAGTGCTTTTTCCGACTCGCTTCGGCTCGTTTTTCCTATAAGTATCTCCTTTTTCGTCTCTTTTGCGGTGTCAGACATATAGGAAATGGCAAATCCCATATAGTCCATAATAGCTTTTTGCAGAGACAAAGCCTGCGCTCTTGTGTTGTCCGAGCAGTCTTCACTGTAAATTATAGAGTACTCGGAAAGGACAATATCCTCGGGAGGAATATCCTCCTCTTTGTTTGCAGGAGGCCCCGAAAACGAGGGAAGTAGCATTGATAAAGCGGTTAGTATCGAAAGTATCTTGGAAATAAGAGTTATAAAGAATTTTATAAACATTCTTTCCCCTCCTTTTTAGTATATCACGAAGCTTGCAAACTGAATTCTGCGTTTGCCCGTTTCGGGAACGTTAGTGGTGCATACGTAGTAAACTGTGCGTCCGTCGGGATCGACTACGAACGAGGAGCTGTGACCGATTCGGTTATCGGTTCCCGTTTCGTAAGGAAGGGGATTTTTCATTGTAGTCCAGGTTTTTCCGTAGTCAAAGCTTACGAAAAGTCTGTGAGTACCGTCACCGTTGACCTCTTTTTTAGCGGAAACGATAAGAGTTCCGCACTCGCCGCCCGCGGGTACCCATACGCACGAGGGCGCACCGATTCCGCAGTAGCCGTCTGCCGAAAGGAGAGTTCCCTTGTCGGCGGGATCGCCCCAGTCGGCGATATTGCTCGTCTTTTTGTAGTATATTTCGCCTGCCGTAGGACTCTTATTCTTCTGTCCGGCATCATTTACGCCGTAAAATTCGTAAACGATGAAGTATTCGCCGTTGCCCATTTTAGTCATGATAAGCATACCGGGGCGGTCAACGGGATTGTCGAACGCGCAGATTTCAACGAGGCTTTCCCAGTTTACGCCGTCGCGCGAGCGCTTGTAAACGAGCTTCTGGTCGTGTGTGGGATCGGAGTCGTCCGAATAGAAGCAGTAGAGGTAGCCACTGTCGTACCAAGCGAAGGGCTCCCATACACCCGACTGCTTCGGCCAGTCGCCAACAGCCTCGGTAGTGCCGCCGTTTGCAATCTTTGCGGTCTGCATCCAGGTCTTGCCGCAGTCGGTGCTGTACCACATCCATATTTCCGAGCGCACGTCATAGTTTATAGATCCGCTTGCGAAAACGAGTGTTCCTGCAGGGTAGTCACCTACCTGCGCGGGAAGCTCGTAAATGTGAGACATCTGTCCGGGCTTCAGTCCGGCTGTCACACCCGCGGGGTTTTGCTCGGTGGGACGGGAGAGGAGATTCCAGGTCTTTCCGCCATCGTCGCTCTCCATAAAGCAGGCGCTCGTCGTCTTTAAGCGAGAGTCGCTGAGGCAGATGTGAGTTATAAGCTTTCCGTTGTTCTTTTCATCGGGCTGATGCTGAAGCTGAACTATCGAGGGATAGTGCGTGCTTCCTATGTTCATTAAGGTTCCGCTGACCGTTGTCGATCCAACCGAGGCGAGAATGGTAGTCGCCTCCTGAAGGATCTCTATTTCAACTCCGTTTGCGAGAATTTCAACGTTACCTGCGTGATAATTCTTTGCAAAGGTCTTGCCCGATGCGACGTTAAGTCCAACGTCCTTTTCGGAGACCTTGACGTATTTCTCGACGAAGATCTTTATTGCGCGTACGGTTGACTGCTCGGTAGTACCGGTAATAACGATCTTGTTTTCCGAAATGTCGATTATATAAGCCTCGCTGCTCGTCTGCTTTTTAAGCTTCGTAAGAGCCGCCTCGGTAGATGCGCGCTCGGTGAGACCTACGACGATCTCCTTTTCACCCTCGGCGCTCTCGTCGGTTGCGACAGTAAGGTCTGCGCCAACGTATTCCTTTATTGAGTTTTTAAGCTCGACCGTCTGACGTACCGTAAGCTCGTCTGCCGTTTCGGAACGAACGATAGTAAAGTCGGTGATCTCTATAACGTTTTCGGGAGTGGGATCTTCCTTAGGGTCCTCCTTGTCCTCGCAGCCGGGGAAGGAAGAAAGCAGTACCGACAGCATAGTCAGTATGTAAAAGATCTTCGAGATAAGCGCTAATAAAAATTTCATTTTTTTGCTCCTTTATGGGAAGTCGGGTTATTTCGTTTTGTGTTGCCGATGGAGCTTTTAATTTTATTATATATACTAATATAATATAGAAACAATCCCACCTTATTGTACCAAAATTCGGTGTATCTGTCAACAGGTTATAAAAAGAGTCGCAAAATATGAAATATAAACCTAACATAGTGAAATATGCCGAGGCGAAAAAGGCGAAAAAAGACGCCTCCCAAAAGGGAGGCGTCAGAGTTTTATCAATATACTTTAAAGCTTGTGAACTGTATGCGGCATCTTCCCGTAGTGTCGATGGTAGTAGTGTTGATGTAGTAAACGGTTCTCTGATCTGCGCCGAGCCAGAAGCCTGCGCTGTATCCCGGCTTTCCGTTTTTCTCCTCGGGAGGCGCGAGCGGTGCCTTAGTTTCGTCCTTGACGCACGCGCACATAAGCGAGAGCGTGAAGCAAAGAGTCAAAGTGAGCGAGATAATTCTTAAAAGAGTGCTTGTTTTTTCATATTTCTTACTCCTGTTTTATTTAAGGATATTTTACTATAAGATCCCGCTTTTTGTCAAGCAAGACCGAGGTAAAACGGTAGCATAGGTCAATAAGCGGATAGGATATGTCAACTCGAAAAGAAAATAAAAAGCCTTCGAAAACGTTGTTTTGCGATCCCGAAAGCCTTGTTTTGTTGTTAAAATAGTCAGATTTCCTTCTTGGAATAAATAGGGTTGACGAGCTTTCTCCAGTCAAGGTCGCCGCTCTCAAGCGCGCGCACGAGAACCTCTGCGGTTGCAATATTGGTTGCAACGGGAATGTTGTAGGTGTCGCAGTTGAGGATAAGGTCGTGCTCGTTCTGGTGATACGTCTCTTTATCCGACGTGCTTCTGAAAAGAAGCAGAAGGTCGATCTCGTTGTAAGCAATACGGGTACTGATCTGCTCTGAGCCGCCCTGTGATCCGGTCATCATCTTTTCTATTGTGAGTCCGGTGGCTTCCGAAATGTATTTCGCCGTAATTGCTGTGGCGCAAAGATTGTGCTTGCTGAGTATGCCACAGTAGGCTATACAGAATTCGGCCATGAGTTCTTTCTTGGTGTCGTCCGCAATAATTGCAATCTGCACTGTTTGTGTACCCCTTTCCGATTTGTATAAACTAAAACCTTGGTTTTCCCCAATTATAGCACATTTTTTTCACAATGTCAATGCACCTTATTCAATTTTATTTGAAAAATCTTTCCGCCGCGCCGCGCAAAAGGGGAGAATTTCCCGTTTTCGCTTGACATTACGGGCGATAGGATGTATAATATGGAGTATCATTAAGGCAAAAGAGGGATACAAAAATGTCTAAGATCAGGAGTTTTTTGGAGAGAAAGCAGATAAAGCTCTCCGCAAAGCTTTATTTTGTTGACGCTATGGGTGCAATGGCACTCGGTCTTTTTTCCACCCTGCTTATAGGAACGATACTTAGTACTATCGGCTCGGAATTTGGAATTGCTTTTTTAAATGAGATCGCCGCTATCGCGAAAAACGGATCGGTAGTCGGAGCGGCTATCGGCGTAGCGGTTGCATATACGCTTAAAGCGCCGCCCCTCGTTCTCTTCTCGAGCGCGGTGACCGGTGCGGCAGGCTATCTCCTTGGCGCGAGTGTTATGACTCCGTCGGGTGCTATGGCATATACTGCCGGTCCTGCGGGATCGTTTCTTGTTGTCCTTATCGCGTGCGAAATAGGAAAAACAGTATCGAAGGAAACGAAGGTCGATATCCTCGTTACCCCCACGGTTACGATACTTTCGGGATTTGCACTTGCAAAGCTTATCTGCCCTGCGGTTGCTTATCTTATGTACTATCTCGGATATTTCATCAATACAACGACCGAAATGCACCCCTTTATTATGGGCGTTATCGTTGCCGTTGTAGTCGGAATAATACTCACACTCCCCATCTCGAGCGCGGCAATATGCGCAATGATCGGAATTTCCGGTCTTGCAGGCGGAGCGGCAACGGCAGGCTGCTGCGCGCAGATGGTCGGATTTGCGGTCATCAGCTTCCGTGAAAACGGAGTCGGCGGACTCGTGGCACAGGGACTCGGAACGTCTATGCTTCAGATGGGAAATATCTGCAAAAAGCCGCAGATATGGATAGCTCCGACAGTCGCATCTGCGATCTGCGGACCGATAGCTACCGTAATTTTTAAACTTAACTGTACCGGCGTCTCGGCAGGAATGGGAACGTGCGGACTCGTTGGTCCGATAGGTATTCTCTCGGCAACCGAGGGTAGCGCCATGACCTATATAGGCATACTCGTCACCTGCATTATAGCGCCCGCGATCGTCGCGTTTGTATGTAATGAAATTCTTCGCTCGACAGGACTTGTCAAAACGGGCGATATGCAGCTTTCACTTTAATTTTTACACAAAGAAGGGCGTAAACAATGGAAAACAAAGAGCTTTTGGCAACAGTCTCTTGCGTTGCAGAAAAATTCAACATTCACAACGTCAGTGATGTGGAGACCTGCAATATCGGTCACATCAACGGAACGTTTTTCGCACAGTCGGATAATGGAAAATCGTTGTTCATAGAATAAATCACAACATTTTCAAGAGCCCCGTATCTCTTATGAATAATATAGTTGCTGTCACCGATCATATCAAAAGAAAAATGGCGGCGGAGGGCGCAAGCGAGGACGAAATCGAGCGTTCTGTGCTCAGATTTTACCCTGCAAATGACGGAAATTACTATATTATCGACGAAAACGGCAACTATTGGAGAATTTGCAAGTTTATCGAGGGCACCTGCACGTACAACATCGGCTCGCCCGAGATTCTCTATCAGGCAGGACTCGGATTCGGAAGATTCCAGAAATATCTTTCCGATTTTCCTGCAAAGGAGCTTGCCGAAACTATCCCGAATTTCCACAATACGGCAGTACGCTTTGAGCATTTCGAAAATACGGTAGCTGCCGACAGCTTTGGCAGAGCGGACGCATGCCGCGATCTCATTGAAAAGGTGCTTTCGTACAAGGACGTGACGAGCGTTATCGTGTCAAAGCTTGAAAGCGGAGAGATTCCCTACAAGGTAACTCACAACGATACGAAGATGAACAACGTGCTTATCGACGTGAAAACGGGCGAGAGTGTTTGCGTTGTTGACCTTGATACCGTAATGCCCGGCTCGCTTCTTTACGATTTCGGAGACGCTATCCGTATCGGTGCGGCGGCAGTATCCGAGGGAAGCCTTGAATTTGATAAATTCGTTGTCAGAGAGGACCTTTACAAGGCGTTTTACGACGGATTTTCGCTCGGAATCGGCGACACGATCACCGAAGAGGAAAAGAAGCTTCTTCCCCTCAGCGCGTTTATGATGACCTACGAGGTCGGAATGCGTTTTCTCGACGATTACCTCTCGGGAGACACATATTTCCACACCGACTACGAAGGTCAGAACCTCGACAGAGCGCGCGGACGGCTCGCCCTTGCCGACGATATAATGAAAAAGCAGGACGCGCTCCTTGAGTTGACAAAATAAAATATAAAATGACAAAACCGCCCGTATAGCGTGATACTCTTAAGGGAGTATCACGCATCGAGATAAATCCCTTGCGGGATTTTCGATATGTTGCTAACGCAACTCGATATGCCTGCGGCTCGATATGTTTGCTACGCAAACGAGGGATTTATCTCATATCGAATTGGCGCAAAGCGACAATATATCGAGT